>CALEOQ010000168.1 GCA_937910255.1 uncultured Caulobacteraceae bacterium
GAGAAGAGTGAGGGTGGGTATGGGTGGAATGCGAAGGAAGTATGGGTTCGGAAGTTATTGCGATAGAGACGACGTATGGCGATGAGATCGGTGAGAGGGCCCTCGATCATATGTGTTTTTTTTTAATGATACGGCGACCACCGAGATCTACACTCTTTCCCTACACGACGCTCTTCCGATCTGGGCCAACAGGGTTGCCGCAGTCTTTACGACTGCCCGGGGTCAGAACTCAGGGATGAGTCCATCCCCTCTGTCCCGTCGTCGCGGGCTTTCCATCGATCAGGACCTCAACCCCCTCCCCGGCCTCGATCACGCCAATCACCGGCAAGCCGAGCCCGGCGGCCGCTTCAGGGGGCGCGGTCAGGACGAGTTCGTAGTCATCCCCCGATGTCGCCAGCGTCATCAGGGCCTGTCGGCGATCTGGTTGATCGGCGAGCCAGGCGGCGCCGGCGCGCGACAGGGGCATTCGATCGAGCGCCAGGCGAAGGGCCACGCCGCTGGCCCTGGCGATATGGCCGGCGTCGGCGATCAGGCCATCGGAGATGTCGGCGCAGGCGCTGGCCTGGTTTCGAAGGGATGCGACGAGGTCCAGGCGTGGTCGCGGCAGGCGGTAACGCTCGGCCAGGTAGCCGTCTGGATCGTCGAGCTGACCCATGACGGCCCTGAGACCCAGCCCGCCGTCCCCGATCGGCCCGCTGACCATCACCAGATCCCCCGGCCGCGCGCCGGCGCGACGCACGGCGCGCCCCTGCGGGACCCAGCCCAACAGGGTCAGGCTGGCCACCATCGGCCCGGAGATCGACACGGTGTCGCCGCCCAGCAGGCTCAGGTCGAAAGCTTCGCCGTCGAGGCGCAGGCCATCAGCGAAGAGCTGGCGCGCGGCGAAGTCGGTCCCAGAAGGCCAGGCCACGGCGAGAAAATAGCCATAGGGCGCAGCGCCCATGGCCGCCAGATCCGAGAGATTGGTCCGCAGCAGCTTCCGCGCCACGAGGTCGAGCGCCTCGTCCGACGGGAAATGCACCCCCTGCACCAGGGCGTCCTTGGTCACCACCAGGTCGAAGCCCGGGCGTTGAGGGATCACCGCGGCGTCGTCCAGCAGCCCCAGGGCCTCCGGCGCCCCGCGGGTCAGGGGCCGATAGAGCCGGGCGATCTGCTCGAACTCGTCCGGCGGGGCTGGGCTGTCGTCAGGCCCGGACATCCTGCGCCACGCCGTCGAGGGCGCCGTTGACGAAGCCCGGCTCGGGCCCCTCGAAGAAGGACTTGGCGAGCTCGACATACTCGTCGATCACCACCTCGGTGGGGATGTCGGTTCGTTCCACCAGCTCATAGGTCCCGGCGCGCAGGATAGCGCGGGCGGTGGCGTCCAGGCGCTCCAGTCGCCAACCCTGGGCCAGCCGCTTGACCACGGCCTTGTCCACCTCGGCCTGGCGGGCGATCACGCCGCGCAGAAGCTCAGCGAAGAAGGCCTCGTCGGCGCCGCTCAGGGCGAAGCCCTCCACGTCGCGATCGAAGCGATGGTCGGAGAATTCGCGGATCACCGCCTCGACGCCGGCGCCCGACACCTCCATCTGGTAGAGGGCCTGGACAACCGCCAGACGGGCGACCGAACGGGACTGGCGCGACACCGGACCGGTGGGAACGGGAATGTCCTGGCTCATTGATCGTGTCCCGACAGCCGCGCCTTCAGGCTGATCATTTCCAGGCAGGCGCGCGCCGCCGACCCGCCGCGGTCCCCCTGGCTGGCCCGCGCCCGCTCCCAGGCCTGGGCCTCTTCGTCGACGGTCAGGACCCCGTTGCCGATGCACAGCCGGCGGGTCAGCGACAGGTCCATCAGGCCGCGGGCCGATTCGTTGGCCATCACCTCGAAATGGTAGGTCTCGCCGCGGATCACGCAGCCGAGCGCCACATAGCCATCATAGGCCACGCTCCCGCCGCTGCCCGCCGCATCGGCAAAGGAAATGGCGGCCGGGATCTCCAGCTCGCCGGGCACGCTCACCACGTCGAATTCGACCTCGTGGGCCGACAGCACGTCGGTGGCGCCGGCCAGCAGGGCGTCGGCGATCTGGCCATGGAACCGCGCCTCGACCACGAGGACGCGCAGCTTCTCGTCTTGCATCACAAAATCCAGCGATCGCGGGAGGCGATCCTAAGGGGACAGCCTTTAGGCGGTTTCGCGCCATCGCGCGAGATAGCGCGCCAGCATGTCGATCTCCAGATTGACCTTCGAGCCCACCGAAAGGCCGCCCAGCGTCGTCACCTCCCAGGTATGAGGGATCAGATTGACGCCGAACACGTCGTCTTCGACCTCGTTCACGGTCAGGGAGACGCCCTCGATGGCGATCGATCCCTTGGGTGCGATGTAGCGATGCAGCGGCCGGGGGACGCGCACCTTCACCCGCCGGGAGCCCCCCTCGGATGAGATGGAGATGATTTCGCCCACCCCGTCCACATGGCCCGAGACGATATGGCCGCCCAGTTCGTCGCCGACCCGCGCCGAACGCTCCAGGTTGACCGGTCGCCCTTCGCGCCATTCCCCCAGGGTGGTGCGCTCCAGGGTCTCGCCGGAGACCTCGACGGCGAACCAGTTCTGCCCCTTCTCCACCACGGTGAGGCAACATCCGGCGTGGGCGATGGAGGCGCCGATCTCTACGGTCGCGAGATCAAAGGCGGTTTCGATCTCGAACCTGCGGTCGCGATCGGTGTCGCGCACAGCGCGGACCTTGCCGACATCGGTGACGATTCCCGTGAACATTCAGATCCTTTCGTAGCGTTCCCAAAGGTCTTCGCCGAGCACGGCGACCTCGACGCGGCGCATCCGAGGCGCCTGATCCAAAGCCGCGAGGCCCAGGGCGCCCACGGCCGGACGGCCATCGCCGCCCATGATCTGCGGCCCCCGAAACCACTCCAGGCGATCCACGAGGCCGCAGCGCAAAAAGCTGGCGGCCACCTGCCCGCCCCCTTCGACGAAGAGACGCAGGAGGCCAAGCCTGGCCAGGGCGGCGACGACCCCGGGCAGAGCCGGCCGACCGTCGCCCAGCCTCGGCGCCTGTACGATCTGAACGCCGGCCTCCACGAGATCAGGTGACGGCGCGCCGGTGGCCACCACATAGACCGGGACCTGCCCGGCGGACTGCGCCAGCCGCGAGGTGGTTGGCAGGCGCTGCCGGCTGTCGAGCACCACCCGCGCCGGCTGCGGTCCTGTATAGCCGGGCAGGCGGACGGTCAGATCCGGGTCGTCGGCCAGGGCCGTCTCCGCGCCAATGAGCACAGCGTCGTGCGCGCTGCGCAGCCGGTGGACTTCCGCGCGGGCCTCAGGCCCGGTGATCCAGCGGCTCTCGCCATCGGCGGTGGCGATGCGGCCATCCAGCGAGGTGGCGAGCTTGAGCGTGATCAGGGACGCAGCCATGGGCGGGCGCCCCTCAGCGCTCCTCCTCCGGAGCTTCGGACAAGCCTTCACGCCCCAGGAAGTCGGCGAAGTCGCGCGTTTCGCGGAAATCCCGATAGACCGAGGCGTAGCGGACATAGGCCACGTCATCGAGCGCCTTCAGGGCCTTCATCACCAGTTCGCCGACCACCTCGGAGCCGATCTCGGTCTCGCCCATGCTCTCAAGCTGACGGGTGATGCCATTGACCATCCGGTCAACCTGCTCGGGGTCGATGGCGCGTTTGCGGGTGGCGATGTCGATGGAGCGCAGCAGCTTTTCCCGCTCGAACGGGGTCCGCCGTCCCGACCGCTTGATCACGGTCAGCTCACGCAGTTGCACCCGCTCGAAGGTGGTGAAGCGGCCGCCACAGGCCGGGCAAAGCCGGCGGCGACGGATCGCCGCGCCGTCTTCCGACGGGCGGCTGTCCTTCACCTGGCTTTCGGTGTGGCCGCAGAATGGGCATCGCATCAGGTCAGCCCCTCCCCGGCCGGATCCTCTTGAGGCCTAGTTGTAGATCGGGAACCGGCGGGTCAAGGCCAGCACCTCGTCACGGACCTTGGCCTCGACGGCCGAATTGTCACCGCCCGCGGCCAGGCCGTCGACCACCTCGGCGATCATCTGGCCGATGCGGCGGAACTCGGCTGGGCCAAAGCCCCGCGAGGTGCCGGCCGGCGAGCCAAGGCGCAGGCCCGAGGTCTGGGTGAAGGGCAGCGGATCGAAGGGAATACCGTTCTTGTTGCAGGTGATATGGGCCCGCTCCAGGGCGACCTCGGCGTCCGCGCCCGTGACGCCCTTGGGCGTCAGGTCCACCAGCATCAGATGGCTGTCGGTGCCGCCGGACACGATCTTCAGACCGCCGGCCGCCAGGGCGTCGGCCATGGCCCGGGCGTTCTCCACCACCTGGCGGGCATAGAGCTTGAACTCCGGACGCAGCGCTTCGCCGAACGCCACCGCCTTGGCGGCGATCACGTGCATCAGCGGCCCGCCCTGCAGCCCGGGGAAGACGGCCGAGTCGATCTTCTTGGCCAGCTTCTTGTCATTGGTCAGGATCATGCCGCCGCGGGGTCCGCGCAGGGTCTTGTGGGTCGTGGTGGTGACCACATGGGCGTGCGGCATGGGGTTGGGATAGGCGCCGCCGGCCACCAGGCCGGCATAGTGGGCGATGTCCACCATCAGGATGGCGCCGACGCTGTCGGCGATCTCCCGGAACCGGGCGAAGTCGATCTCGCGGCTATAGGCCGAGCCGCCGGCGATGATCACCTTGGGCTTGGCGGCCAGGGCCACCTCGGCGGCCTGGTCGTAATCGATCAGCTGGTCCTGCTGGCGGACCGCATAGGACACCGGATTGAACCACTTGCCCGACTGGTTGACGTTCTTGCCATGGGTCAGGTGGCCGCCCGCCGCCAGATCCATGCCCATGAAGGTGTCGCCCGGGCTCATGGTGGCCATGAAGACCGCCTGATTGGCCTGGCTGCCGGAATGGGGCTGCACATTGGCGAACTCGGCGCCGAACAGGCGCTTGGCCCGCTCGATGGCCAGGGTCTCGGCCACGTCCACCTCTTCGCAGCCGCCGTAATAGCGCTTGCCCGGATATCCTTCGGCGTACTTGTTGGTCAGGACCGAGCCCTGGGCCTCCAACACCGCGCGGGAGACGATGTTCTCCGAGGCGATCAGCTCGATCTGGTCCTGCTGACGTTTCAGCTCGCGGCCGAGAACCTGAGCGATCTCGCGATCACTTTCGGCCAGGCCCTGGGTGAAGAAGGCGTCGGCGGCGGAGGCGGTCTGGGCTTGTGCGGTCAAGGGCGTGGCTCGCGTCGGAATTTCTGGGGCGGAGGCGCCTTTTACTCCCATTCCCGCTCGGGTTCCAACAGCCTGCACGATCTTCGGGAACGAAGTCTGAGCGTTGACGTTTCTCGCACGTCCGAGCGCCTCCGGGTCCCGCGTCGGACCAGTATCCAGAGGGGAACAATATGAGTGCTGACAGCGGTCTCACGGAGCGTTCGAGCGATATGCTTCGCCTGGGCGTCGATATCGTATCCGCCTATGTGAGCCGCAATCCTGTCAGCACAGACGCCGTGCCGGACCTGATTCGCGCCGTCCACGACACCCTGGCGAGTCTTGGCGAGCCTGAGCCCGCCGCGCCGGAAGAGCGCCCCAAGCCGGCCGTGCCGATCAGCAAGTCCGTCCAGGACGACTACATTGTCTGTCTGGAAGACGGAAAGCGGCTGAAGATGCTCAAGCGCTATCTGCGCTCGCGCTATGACATGAGCCCCGAGGACTACCGTCGCCGCTGGGGCCTGCCGCCGGACTATCCGATGGTCGCGCCGACCTACGCCGCGCGGCGTTCAGACTTCGCCAAGCAAATCGGCCTGGGCCGCGGAGTGCGCCGGCGCAGCTAGCGCCGGCGAGCCGTCGCCTCAGGCGGCGACGCCGCCGACGCGCTGCACGTTGCAGTGGACCCAGAGCGCTTCCAGCGCCTTGGCCAGATGGTCGATCATCTCATCGCTGTGCGCCGGAGACGGCGTGAAGCGCAGCCGCTCGGTCCCGCGCGGGACGGTGGGATAGTTGATCGGCTGCACGTAGACGCCGTAGTCGCTGAGCAGGATGTCAGAGATCATCTTGCAGTGGACGGGGTCGCCCACCAGCACCGGCACGATGTGGCTTTCCGACGGCATGACCGGCAGGCCGGCCTGGGTCAGCCGCGCCTTGAGCGCCTGGGCGCGGCCCTGATGGGCGACGCGGACCTCATTGTGTTCCTTCAGATAGCGGATCGACGCCACCGCGCCGGCGGCCAGGGCCGGCGGGATCGAGGTGGTGAAGATGAAGCCGTCGGCATAGGAGCGGATCGCGTCGATGATCACGGCATCGGCGGCGATATAACCGCCCATCACCCCGAACGCCTTGCCCAGCGTGCCTTCGATGATGTCGATCTGATCCATCACCCCGTCGCGCTCGGCGACGCCGGCGCCGCGGGGGCCGTACATGCCCACCGCATGGACCTCATCGAGATAGGTCATGGCGCCGTACTTCTTGGCCAGGGCGACCATGGCCGGCATGTCGGCGATGTCGCCGTCCATGGAATAGACGCTCTCGAAGGCGATCAGCTTGGGGGCGTCGGCGGGCGCGGCGGCCAGCAGCTCTTCCAGATGCGCCAGGTCGTTGTGGCGGAACACGCGGCGCTGCTCACGGGCGCCGGCGCGAATGCCTGAGATCATCGAATTATGGTTGAGCTCATCGGAGAACATGATGAGGCCAGGCAGGATCTTGTAGAGCGTCGAGAGCGAGGCCTCGTTGGACACATAGCCCGAGGTGAACAGGAGCGCGGCTTCCTTGCCGTGCAGGTCGGCCAGCTCGTGCTCCAGCTCCACATGATAGTGGGTGGTGCCGGAGATGTTGCGGGTGCCGCCTGAGCCGGCGCCGGCCTCGTCGATGGCCTGCTTCATGGCCTCGATCACGACCGGGTTCTGGCCCTGGCCGAGATAGTCATTGGAGCACCAGACCACGATGTCCTGGGCCTCGCCGTCGGGGCGGGTCCAGGTGGCCCGGGGGAAGTTCCCGCGGTGGCGCTTCAGGTCGGCGAAAACCCGATAGCGGCCTTCGGCGTGAACCCGCTCGAGGGCGTTGTGGAAAGCGGTCCTGTAATCCATCGACACGAAATCCGGCTGCACGCTCGACGATCTCACGCCGCAACCGGTCCCCTAAAGATTCCGTCCGGCTTTTCGCACCGGGTTCGGAGCATGTCTATAAGGCGCTGTGTCGCGCCGGCTTGATCTGCGTCAACGAACGCCCAGTCTTCGCCAACCGTCAGGTCAGCAGGTCCAGTCGCCCGCGAAGCATCTGAATTAGGCCCGAAAAGTCCTTTTCGCCATAGCCGAGACGGTCAAACAGCGCATAAAGCGCCTCGGCCTGCGCCCCCAGCGGGGTCGAGGCCCCCACCGAGGCCGCAGCGCCCTGAGCCAGTTTCAGGTCCTTCAGCATCATGGCGACGGCGAATCCGCCCTCGTATCCGCGGTTGGACGGAGCGGCCTCCACCGGCCCTGGCCAGGGACAGTAGGCGGTCAGCGACCAACATTGGCCCGACGAGGCCGAGGCGATCTCGAAGAACCGCTCGGGATCCAGGCCCAGACCCTCGGCGAGGGACAGGGCTTCGCAGGCCCCGATCATCGAGACGCCGAGCAGCATGTTGTTGCAGATCTTCGCCGCCTGCCCGGCGCCGGCCTCGCCGGCCCGTACGACGGTCTTGGCCATCGGCGCCAGAGCCGTCTCCACCGCAGCGAATTCGGCTTCCCGACACCCGACCATGAAAGTCAGCGCGCCCGCGGCGGCGGCGGCCACGCCACCGGAGACCGGCGCATCGGCTGCGCGAAAGCCCAGCCCCTGCGCCTGTTCGGCCACGGCGCGGGCGGTGTCGACATCGACGGTGGAGCAGTCGATCACCAGCGCGTTTCTAGCGGCGGCCGGCAGGACCGCCTGCTCATAGACGTCCCGCACGTGGGAGCCGGCCGGGAGCATGGTGATGACCACCTCGGCGCCTGCGACCGCAGCCGCCGCCGTTTCAGTAGCCTGCGCGCCGGCGCTGACGGCGCGCTGCAGGGCCTCGGCGGACAAATCGAAGGCCTGGACCCTGTGGCCCGCCGCGGCCAGGACCGCGGCCATGCCGCCGCCCATATTCCCCAGGCCGATAAAACCGTAGCAGGTCATGCGCCCCCCGCGGAGCCGGCGGTGTCCATGGTGGTTCTCCCTTGGTGGCGGACGGACGCCGCCTTACTCCAAGGGTAGCGGCCGCCAGGTCTGGGCGGAAGGCAGCGGGGCGAATATCTCGTCGAGCATGGCGTCGCTCACGCCTTCCAGGCTGGTCGGATTCCAGCGCGGCGCATTATCCTTGTCGACGATCACTGCGCGCACGCCCTCGATGAAGTCGTAAAGGCCGACCACCCGGGCGCCGATCCGGTACTCCATCTCCATGTTCTCGGCGAAGGTCTCAGCCTGGGCGCCCAGGGCCAACTGACGGAAGGCGACCTTCAGGGTCTGGGGCGACTTGGTCTTCAGGGTCTCGAGCTGGGCCGTGGCCCAGGCGCCGCCGTCTGCTTGCAGGGCGGCGAAGATCGCCTCGACGCTCTCGCCGCCAAACAGGTGGTCCATCTCGTCGCGATGCAGCCCCAGGAGTGGCCGGCCGGCGTCAGCTTCCAGCAAAGTCAGGTGCGTCTCGACCGCG
>CALEOQ010000169.1 GCA_937910255.1 uncultured Caulobacteraceae bacterium
GTGACTGAAGTTCAGACGTGTGCTCTTCCGATCTATGGCTATCCGAGAAATCCTCACTGTCCCAAATCCGGTCCTCAAGCAGGTTTCGCAGCCTGTCGCCGCCGTGGACGACGAGTTGCGCGCCCTCATGGACGACATGCTCGAAACCATGTACGCGGCGCCCGGCATCGGCCTGGCCGCCATCCAGGTCGGCGTGCCCAAGCGGGTGATCGTCATGGACATCGCCGGCCCCGACGAGGAGCGCCAGCCCCGCTACTACGTGAATCCGGAGATTCTCTGGGCCTCGGACGATACCGCCCCCTATGAGGAGGGCTGCCTCTCGATCCCCGACATCTATGACGAGGTCGATCGCCCCTCCAAGGTCAAGCTGCGCTACCTCAACTATCAGGGCGAGCAGGTGGAAGAGGACGCCGAAGGGCTGTTCGCCGTCTGTATCCAGCACGAGATGGACCACCTGGAAGGCGTGCTGTTCATCGATCACTTGTCGCGCCTGAAGCGCGACCGGGCCGTGGCCAAGGTGAAGAAGCAGGCGCGCGCGGCCTGAGGCGACCGGGCCGAGGGCTCGAATTCAGCGCCAAAGAAAAAGGGCGGCCCGTCCAACGCGCCGCCCTTCGTCATGTCTGAGGTCTGAACTCAGTTCGTCGCGTCGTCGGCGGCGTCGCTGATTTCGTCGCCGGCCGCTTCCATGGCTTCACCGGCCTCGTGGGCGGCGTCCTCAGCCATGGCCACGGCGTCGGACGCAGCCTCTTGCGCCGCATCGGCGGCTTCGGAGGCCGCCTGGCTGGCCTCGGCGGCCGCCTCGTCGGCATTGGCCTCGGCTTCGTTCTGTTCGGCCTGGGTGCAGGCGGCGAGCGCCAGTGCGGCGACGGCGAAGGTGATGGTGGTCAGAGTCGTGCGCATGGATGTCTCCTCTTCTCCTGAAGCCGTTGGAGAACGGTCGTGCGTGTCAGATCATTCCCCCCAGCTTTGCGCACCCTACGGGGCGCGGTAAACGGCGTCCATGCGCCTGGCCTTTCTCGGTACCCCTGACTTCGCCGTCGTCGCCCTGGCCCGCCTGGTGGCGGCCGGCCACGACATCGCCTGCGTCTATTCTCAGCCCCCGGCGCCCCGGGGGCGCGGGCAGACGCTCAAGCCTTCGCCGGTGCACGCCTTCGCCCTGGAGCATGGCCTGCCGGTGCGCACCCCGGTCTCCATGCGCGACCCCGCCGAGATCGAGACCTTCCGCGCCCTGGAGCTCGACGCCGCCTGCGTGGTCGCCTATGGCCAGATCCTGACCCGCGAGGTGCTGGAGGCGCCGCGGCTGGGCGCCTTCAACCTGCACGGCTCGCTCCTGCCCCGCTGGCGCGGCGCGGCCCCCATCCAGCGGGCGGTGATGGCCGGCGACGAGATCACCGGCGTGCAGGTGATGCGGATGACCGAGGGTCTGGACGAAGGCCCGGTCCTGGCCACAGCCACGGTGCGCATCGGTCCCCGGGACACCGCCGGCGACATCCACGACCGCCTGGCCGCGCTCGGCGCTGACCTGCTCGCCGAGACCCTGCCGAAGATCGAGGCCGGGGTCGCCGAAGAAATCCCGCAGGCGACCGACGGCGTCACCTACGCCAAGAAGATCCGCCCGAAGACCGCGCGCATCGACTGGTCGAAGCCGGCCGCCCGCGTCGATGGCCAGATCCGCGGGCTGTCGCCCTTTCCCGGCGCCTGGTTCGAGGCGCCGGGAGACAAGGGGCCGGTGCGCGTCAAGGTTTTGGCCAGCGTCTGCGAGGACGGGGCCGGCGCGTCGGGCGAGGTGCTCGACGATGATCTGCTGGTGGCCTGCGGCGACGGCGCCGTGCGCCTGCTGCGTCTGCAGCGGGAAGGCCGCGGCCCGCAGGAGGCCGAGGTCTTCCTGCGCGGCTTTTCGCTGCCGGCCGGAACGAAGCTCAGCTGATGCCGCGCTACAAGCTCACGGTCGAGTATGACGGGCGGCCCTATCGCGGCTTCCAGGCCCAGGCGGGGCTGGCCTCGGTGCAGGGCGCCATCGAGAAGGCGGTGAAGGGGTTCTGCGGCCAGGACCTGCGGCTGCAGGCGGCGGGCCGCACCGACACCGGCGTCCACGCCACCGGCCAGGTGGTGCATGTGGACCTGGACAAGGCCTGGAAGCCCGATGTGGTCCGCGACGCCTTGAACGCCCACCTGGTCCCTGAGCCCATCGCCATCCTGTCGGCCGAGCAGGTGGAGGACCCCCGCTGGCATGCGCGCTTCTCGGCGACCGAGCGGCGCTACATCTACCGGATTCTCTGCCGCAAGGCGCCGCCGGCCCTGGACTGGGGTCGGGTCTGGCATGTGAAGAAGCCCCTGGACGCCGACGCCATGCATGCGGCGGCCCAGGCCCTGGTGGGCCATCACGACTTCACCACCTTCCGCGACCTTCAGTGTCAGGCCAAGTCGCCGATGAAGACCCTGGACGTGGCCCAAGTGCGTCGCGAGGGCGACGAGGTGATCCTGGAGTTCGCCTCGCGCTCCTTCCTCCACCGGCAGGTCCGCTCCATGACCGGCACCCTGGCGGAGGTGGGCCTGGGACGCTGGAGCGCGGCCGATGTGGCGAAGGCCCTGGTCGCCCGCGATCGCCGGGCCTGCGGCCCCGTGGCCCCGTCCACAGGCCTCTATCTGGTGGGGGTCAAGTACGGCGGGTCAGCGCCAGAAGATTGAACCACGAAGAGCACGAAGGACGTCGCGCCCTTCGTGAGCTTCGTGCCCTTGTGGTTGGCCCTTTTACTGCGCCAGCGCGGGGCGCTTCAGCCCGCAAACCGCGCAAAATAGCGGGCGATCAGCCGCTCATAGACCGCCTGCAGGTCGCGAATCTCGGCTACGGGCGCGCGCTCGTCCACCGCATGCATGGTCTTGCCCACCAGGCCGAGTTCGACGACGGGGCACAGGGCGCGGATGAAGCGGGCGTCGGAGGTGCCCCCGGTGGTGGACAGTTCCGGGTCGCGCCCGGCCACATCGCGGACGGCGGCGGCGACCACATCGGTGAAGTCCCCCGGCGGGGTCAGGAAGGCCTCGCCGCTGATGGCCGGCGTGACCCGCACGGTCCCGTCGAAACCCCGGGCCTGATCCTGCGCCACGCCGTCGATCCAGGCGGCGAGGTCCGCGCCCTTGTGGGCCGGGTTGAAGCGGATGTTCACCCGCGCCCGGGCGACCGCCGGGATGACGTTGGTGGCGGCGTTGCCGATGTCGATGGTGGTGATCTCGAGGTTCGAGGGCTGGAAGCCGGTGTAGCCCTCGTCCAGGACATGGGCGTCCAGGGCCGCCAGGATGCGCACCAGCACCGGGGCCGGATTGGCCGCCCGGTGGGGATAGGCCACGTGGCCCTGCCGACCCTCCACGACGATCTCGGCGTTGATCGAGCCCCGGCGGCCGATCTTGATCATGTCGCCGAAGGTCTCGGCGCTGGTGGGCTCGCCGACCACGCAATGGTCGACGATCTCGCCTTCGGCCATCAGGGCCTCGATCACCTTCTTGGTGCCGTCCAGGGCGATCCCCTCCTCATCGCCGGTGATCAGGAAGGACAGGGAGCCGGTCACCTCGCCCCGGGCGAGCGCGGCGCCCGCTGCGGCGGCGAAGGCGGCCAGCGCGCTCTTCATGTCCACTGCGCCGCGGCCGATCAGGATGTCGTCGACGATCTTCGCGGCGAAGGCGTCGTGGCTCCAGGCGCCGGCGTCGCCCACCGGCACCACGTCGGTGTGGCCGGCGAAGCAGAGGTTCGGCCGCGCGGTTCCCCAGCGGGCGTAGAGGTTCTCGATCTCGCCGAACCGCATCCGGCGACAGGCGAAGCCCAGCTTGGCCAGTTCTGCCTCCAGCACGTCCATGGCCCCGGCGTCGGCCGGCGTGACCGAGGGGCGGCGGATAAGATCCTGGGTGAGGCGGACGGCGTCGAGGCTGGTCATGCCATGCAGGTAGCCGCAGGCCGGGCGATGGGCAATGGCGCGGGCGCCCCAGGCTGCAATAGGCCGCGCCCAGGATGAGATGATTAATCTGCAATAATCATCTCAGTGTAGGGATCGTATCCATTTCACAAAAGTCAAAGGGATGGTCAGGTGCCTCAGTAACTGGAGGCAAGTGATGAATTTAGGCAGCTTATTCGGCGGCCGTCCCCCCGCGCCGTGCAAGTCTCGCGTGGGCATGGCCTTGAGGTCATCGGACAAAAGTCGTCGCCCACCAGAGAAACCGGCGTTTGGCCAGCGTCATCGACGCTGCGTCAGCGCCGCGAGCGACCATCTATACTTTGCTGTGCGTTCGCTGGGCGTGCAGGGGCGCGACCATGTTCTGCAGTACGCCTTCGCCGACGATCGCGGGAACGTGGTCATGAGCGCCTTCGTCCGTTCACAGGCGCCGGCGGCGATCATGTTCGGAACGCGGGCCGAGGATCTGGCCATGGAGCCCCTGGACGCAGAGGCGTTCGATCCCATCGCCGCAAGACTGTGCGGCGGCGCCACCTTGGTGGGATATCAGCGGGTCTTGCAGGGGGGGCTTCTGCCCTATGGCGCCGTTCGGTCGGCGGCGGGTGTCGAGTGCGCCTGGCGGCGGTTCCAGCAGACGGCGCGGCGGATCGGCCTGAAGGTCTCGGCTCACGCGCCCCTGACGCTGAACGACTGCCTGGCCTATGCCGGCCTGCCGGTCCTGCAGTCCGAGGACGCCGCCCTGCGGGCCTTGGCGATCCGCAGTCTCTGGCGCTGGATGGACGAGGTAGGCTGAGCGGGGCTCAGCCACCCACCCCACCTAGCGCGGCGTGCGGACGGCGTCCCAGAACAGCGGCTTCAGTTCGGTGAAGAAGGCGTCGAGGCCGTAGCGATCACCCAGGGTGAAGAGGCCGTCGGCGTCGCGGTTGAGGTAGCCGTTGGCGGCCAGGATGAGCAGCTTGCGCCGGGCGCTTTCGCGGGGAATGCCGGTGATCTCCGACAGGCTGAGCGCATTCAGGCCGCGCGGCGCCCGGGCGACGCCCACCTCGCCGTTGATCGTCTCGGCCAGCTCCGACAGCAGGAAGGTCAGGTAGAGGACGTACTGATCCAGGTCGCCGTCGAAGCGCGATCGAATCCGGATCAGAGCCGCCGAAAGCTGCCCGCCCCAACGGTAGAAGAAACGCTGCGCATCCTGATCCAGATAGCCTGGACTGGGTTCGCTCCAGCCGCGCGCCTCGGCAGGCACGCTGATCGTCTCATCCACCGCATCCCTGAGGGCCAGCGATTGAGATTTCGAGGTTAACGAAAACATAGCCACCGCTCCGGATATGGCCCTCGTCGCAAAAACAACGAAAGCCTGTCAACAATTAGGCGAAGCGGAGACCAATTCTATTCTGATCAATGGGTCAGCTGAGGGGGAAGACTTTGTTAACCAAGAATAGGACCGCCCCCGCTCCTGAGAAACAACCTAGTCTACTCGCCCATAACGGGAAACATTCCCCGCGCTCAAAATGAGCGGGTGACGCCCAGTTGGGCGTATCGCGCTAGGGGCGAGCAGGCCCTGATCCAGAAGGCGGCTGCGGCTGCGTTTTTTAGTCGCGGAGCAGTTCGTTGACGCTGGTCTTTGACCGGGTCTGGGCGTCCACCGTCTTGACGATCACCGCGCAATAGAGAGAGGGCCCGACGCCGTGCGGGTCGGGCAGGGCGCCTGGCACCACCACCGAATAGGCCGGCACCTCGCCGCGATAGGTCTGGCCGGTCTTGCGGTCGACGATCTTGGTCGAGCCGGTGATGAAGACGCCCATGGACAGCACCGCGCCCTCACGGACGATCACGCCCTCGGCCACCTCGGAGCGGGCGCCGATGAAACAGCCGTCCTCGATGATGGTCGGATTGGCCTGAAGCGGCTCCAGCACCCCGCCGATGCCGGCGCCGCCGGAGATGTGGACGCCCTTGCCGATCTGGGCGCAGGACCCGACCGTGGCCCAGGTGTCGACCATGGTCCCATCGCCCACATAGGCCCCGATGTTCACGAAGGACGGCATGAGCACGACGTTCTTGCCGATATAGGAGCCGCGGCGGACCACGGCGCCGGGCACGGCGCGGAAGCCGGCCTCCTGGAACTGCGGCGCATCCCAGCCGTCAAACTTGGTGGGGACCTTGTCCCAATAGGGGCCTGGCGCGCCCGCATGCATGACGCTGTTGGGGTTCAGGCGGAAGGACAGCAGGATCGCCTGCTTGGCCCACTGGCGGACCTCCCACTGGCCATCCTCGGCTCGCTCGGCCACCCGCAGGCGGCCTTCGTCCAGAAGACGGAGGGTCTCGTCCACCGCGGTGCGCACCGGACCCTTGGTGGCTGTGGAGACCCCGTCGCGGGCCTCCCAGGCGGATTCGATCTCGGTCTTGAGGTCGTCGAAGGTGAGCGCGGTCATCAGCGGGTCTCCCTGAGGCGTGCGGTCGCCAGGAACGGCGCCAGCTTTTCGGTGCGAAACTGAATGAAGGGGGCCGAGGAGGCCGGGGCGTGGGCGCCCACCAGCACGGTGGTCATGCCCAGGTCGGCGGCCGGCGCCAGATTGCGCTCGGAATCCTCAAAGAAGGCCGTGGCCGCAGGCTGCAGCCCATGGACGTCCAGCATGGCCTGGAAGGCGGCCGGGTCGGGCTTGGGCCGGAAGCCGAAGGAGTCGATGTGGAAGACGTCCTCGAACAGGTGGTGAAGGCCCAGATGGGTCAGGACCCGCTCGGCGTGGAAGGCGTCGGCGTTGGTGAAGATCAGGCGGCGGCCGGGCAGGCGCTCCAGCGCCGCCAGCAGGTCGGCGTCGTGGGCCAGGGCCTCCAGCGAGAGGTCGTGAAACAGGGCGTTGAACTCGGCGGGCTCCACGCCGTGGTGCTCCATCATGCCCCGAAGGGTCAGGCCATGTTCGGCGAGATAGCGCTTCTGCAGCGCATAGGCCTCGTCCGTCGGCAATCCGGTGACCTTGACCACGAACTGCGTCATCCGGGCCTCGATCTGACCCATGAAGCCCGACTCGGCCGGATAGAGGGTGTTGTCGAGGTCGAACAACCAGGTGTCGACGTGGACGAGGTCGGCGCTCATGCCGAGATCAGGGTCCCGGCGCCGTGCTCGGAGAACAGCTCCACCAGCATGGCGTGGGGCCGCCGGCCGTCGAGGATCACCACGGCCTGCACCCCGGACTCCACGGCGTTGATCGCCGTCTCCAGCTTGGGGATCATGCCGCCGGTGGCGACGCCCGAGGCGATGGCCTCGCGGGCCTGGGCGAGGTTCATCTCGCGGATCAGCTGGCCGTTGGCGTCGAGCACGCCCTTGACGTCGGTGAGCAGCAGCATGCGCTTGGCGCGCAGGGCGCCGGCCAGGGTGCCGGCCACGGTGTCGGCGTTGATATTGTAGGTCTCGCCAGCCTTTGAGACGCCGATCGGGGCGATGACGGGGACGTAGTCCTCATCGGCATAGATCAGGGCCTCGATCAGCTTGGGATCGATCTTGGTGGGTTCGCCCACAAAGCCCAGGTCCACGGCCTGTTCGATCTGGCTGTCGGGGTCCTTGCGGGTGCGGACGGCCTTCTCGACGGTGATCAGCCGGGCGTCCTTGCCCGACAGGCCCACCCCACGGACATCGGCCTCCGCGCCGGCCAGCGTGATCCAGTTGGCGATCTCCTTGTTGATGGCGCCCGACAGCACCATCTCGGCGACCTCCATGGTGGCCGCATCGGTCACCCGCAGGCCGTCGACGAAACTCGACTTCACGCCGGCCTTGTCCAGCATACGGGAAATCTGCGGCCCGCCGCCGTGGACCACCACCGGATGGACGCCGAGCATCTTCAGCAGCACCGCATCGGCGGCGAACAACTTGGCCACCGACTCTTCGCCCATGGCGTGGCCGCCATACTTGATGACCACGGTTTCGCGGTCGTAGTGCTGGATGAAGGGCAGCGCCTCGGCCAGGGTGCGGGCCGTCGCCCAGCCTTCTTCTTCGGAGGTGTCGGTCACGTCGCGGCGGCTCCCAGGACTTGGACGGCCCCGATAGCCGACGGCGGCTTCTGTGTCACCCGCCGCTCGCCGCTTCGGCGCCGGCGATGACGTGGGTCCGGGGCATGAATCTCGAATCGACGCCGCCCCGCCGCACGCCTATGCCCGGATGGGGTCCAGAGGGGACCTGCGAGTCGGGGGACAGGCCCATGGGCAAGGACATTCTTCGAAACAGCCTGCTGGGCGCCGTGGCCGTGAGCCTCATGGCGTTCGGGGCTCAGGCGCAGACCGTCGTCGTGCGGGCCGCCCAGCTGCTCGACCCGGCCACCGGCCGCATGTTGGCCGACCCGGTGGTGGTGATCACCGACGGCAAGGTCGCCCAGGTCCTGAGCGCCGCCCAGGCCCCGGCCGATCCGGCAGGGGCCACCCGGGTGGACCTGCCCGGCGTCACCCTGCTGCCGGGCCTGATCGACATGCATGTCCACCTGACCTCGTCCCCGATCTATGGGGGCTACAACTATCTGCAGTTCTCCGACGCCTTCTGGACGGCGGTGGGGACCCGCAGCGCCAAGGACACGCTGGAGGCCGGCTTCACCACGGTGCGCAATGTGGGCTCGGAATTCTATGGCGATGTGGGCCTGCGCGAGGCGGTCGCCGAGGGGCATATCCCCGGACCCCGCATCGTCACGGCGGCCTATTCCTTCGGCGCCACGGGCGGCCACTGCGACTCCACCTTCTTCCCGCCCTCGATGGACGAAAAGAGCCCCGATGTGGCCGACGGTCCGGGGGCGGCCCGGCGCAAC
>CALEOQ010000170.1 GCA_937910255.1 uncultured Caulobacteraceae bacterium
CGAGTATTCCTGGTCCTCCACCAGGGCGGTGTAATAATAGGCCCGCACCAGCACGCCGCGCTTGCGGAACTCCTCCAGCAGCTTGCGGTAGTCGATGTCGAAGCCGAGCCCCTTGGCCGCCGAGTACAGGTTCGCGCCGTCGATAAAGAGGGCGAGCCGATCGGTGGGGTAGAAAGTCATAAGCGTGGAAATCCTTGAAAACGGCGCGGGACCTGGCTTGGACGAGGCGGTCGTGATCGCGCTGGGGGGCAATCTGACCGGCGATTACGGCTCTTCCGAAGCCCTTCTCGAAGCCGCCCTGGCTCGTTTCGATCAGGCGGGATTGCCTGTTCTTCGGCGATCGGGGTGGTGGCGCTCGGCCGCCTGGCCCGATCCGTCGCAGCCGGAGTATCGCAACGCTGTCGCCATTGTCGAGACGCGCCTTGAACCCCGTTCGGTTCTGCATACCCTGTTTTCAATCGAGGCGGAATTCAACCGCGAAAGGACCACGCGCAACGCCGCACGGACCCTGGATCTCGATCTGATCGCCCATGGCCGCCAGGTGATCGACAGCCAAGACCTGATCCTGCCCCATCCCCGCGCCCACCAGCGCCTGTTCGTCATGGGCCCGCTCGCCGAAATCGCCCCGGACTGGCGCCATCCGGTGTCGGGGCTGACGGCGCGGGCGTTAGCGGCGGGAGCGAGCGTGGGGTGTGACGCGCGGGCGATGTGAGCCGGAGAGGTGAGTGGGCAATTCCCAAACGAGGGTTTAGTCTGTCCATGTTTCGGCAACTGTGCGCCGACCGCGGTTTGAGAGCAGATCAATGGCGACAACTGACGCTGATCGGATCGCCGCCGAGGCGCGTCTCCGTGGTTAGATAGAATTCGCACGAAGTTTCGGGCGGAGGCTTGAGGCGAGTTGATGCGTACATAGAGGCCAAGACCAAGTGCGGCCCTCCGCGTACAACGCCGAACTGCGAACGGGGTGACTGTGGGCCGCGTCACGCGCGCCAATCGCCCCCTGCGGCATTGCACAATCGGGCGTGAGCGACTATTTTCTCCAGTTCTCTCCCCAATCCGAGGATTTCATGGCCCGCGTCACCGTCGAAGATTGCATCCAGAAGGTCCCGAACCGCTTCAACCTGGTTCTTCTGGCCGCCCATCGCGCGCGCGCCATTTCCGCCGGCGCCCAGCTGCTGGTCGATCGCGACAACGACAAGAACCCCGTCGTGTCCCTGCGTGAGATCGCCGACGACGTGGTCGACGCCGAAGAGCTGCGCGAAAACCTGATCGCCAGCCTGCAGCGGGTGGACGAGCACACTGAAGCCGAGGAAGAGGCCGAAACCCTGGCCCTGCTGGCCGACCCGACCCATGCCCAGATGAGCGAGCTGGAACTGGTCCGGGCCCTGCAGAGCGACCGGGATGGCGGTCAGGAGGAGCGGTACTGAGCCCCGAAGGCGCAGACCCTCTTACTGTCCAGGCGGCCCCACCCGTCGCCGAGCCCAAGGACGCGCCTGTTCCGGCGCGTCCGCCCAAGCTGCTTCGCCAATACGAACTGATCGACAAGGTCCGGTCCTACGACCCGACCGCCGACGAGGCGCTGCTGAACCGCGCCTATGTCTACGCCATGCGCATGCACGGCTCGCAGAAGCGGGCGTCCGGCGATCCCTATTTCGCCCACCCCATCGAGGTGGCGGGCATCCTCACCGACTACCGTCTCGACACCGCGACCATCGTCACGGCCCTGTTGCACGACGTGATCGAGGACTGTCCGGTCAGCCGGGCCGACATCGACCAGCTGTTCGGCGAAGAGATCGGCGAGCTGGTGGAGGGCGTGACCAAGCTTTCCCAGCTGGAAGGCAATTCCGAACACACCCGCCAGGCCGAGAACCTGCGGAAGTTCATCCTGGCCATCTCCAAGGACGTGCGCGTCCTGATGGTCAAGCTGGCCGACCGCCTGCACAACATGCGCACGCTGGAGTTCATCAAGAACCCGGCCAAGCGTGAGCGGATCGCCCGCGAGACCCTGGAAATCTATGCGCCCCTGGCGCGCTCCATCGGCTGCCACCGCATCTGCACCGAGCTGGAGGAGCTGGCCTTCCTGCACCTGAATCCGGTGGCCCGCGACGCCATCGGCCGCCGGCTGGAGGCCCTGCGCCAGGAGCAGGGCGGGGCGGTCTCGGTGGTCTCGGGCGAGATCTCCGCCAAGCTGGCCGCCGCCAGCGTCGCGGCCCGGGTGTTTGGCCGCGAGAAGCACGCCTTTTCCATCTGGCGGAAGCTGCAGCGCAAATCGATCGGCTTTTCGCAGCTCTCGGACATCTACGCCTTTCGGGTGATCGTCGATTCCGAGGAGGACTGCTACCGCGCCCTGGGCGTCATCCATCGGGCGTGGCCCAGCGTGCCCGAGCGGTTCAAGGACTACATCTCCACGCCCAAGCGGAACAACTATCGCTCGATCCACACCACGGTGGTCGGCCCCCGCGGCATGCGCATCGAGATGCAGATCCGCACCGAGGCCATGGACCGGGTGGCCGAGGACGGCGTCGCCGCCCACTGGCGCTACAAGAACGAGAGCTATGGTTTCGACGCCGAGGCCCAGGCTGCGGCCGGCGGGCGCGATCCGCTGGTCAATCTGCGCCATCTGGTCCAGCTGCTGGAGCACGGCGGTGATGTCGAGGAGCTGGTGGAGCACGCCAAGCTCGAAATGTTCCTCGACCAGGTGTTCGTCTTCACACCCAAGGGCCGGCTGGTCAGCCTACCCCGGGGCGCCATGCCGCTGGACTTCGCCTATGCGGTCCACACCGATGTGGGCGACACCTGCATCGGCGTGAAGGTCAATGGCGAGCTGCGGCCCCTGCGCACCCTGCTGCAGAACGGCGACGTGGTGGAGGTCATCCGCGGCGCCAAGCCCGTGGTGCCGCCGGACTGGCGCTCGCTCACCGTCACCGGCCGGGCCCGCTCGGCCATCCGCCGACATATTCGTCAGAGCGAGAAGGATGAGTTCATCCGCCTGGGCCGCGCCACCATCGACCAGACCTTCGAGCGGGCCGGCAAGAAGCGGGCTGATGTCTCCCTGCGACCGGCCCTGGACCGGTTCGCCACCGCCGCCGAGGACGACCTGTTCGAAGCCGTCGGGCGCGGTCGCGTCACGCCCACCCAGGTGCTGGACGTCATCTTCCCGGGCCTGCAGGCCGCCGACCGCGACGCCGCCACCGCCCAGCGGCGGATCGAGGGTGGGGCCGGGGCGCGCCTCTATGTGCGCGGCAGCGGCCTGACGCCGGGCCTCAATCTGCACTTCGCGCCGTGCTGCAGCCCGGTGCCTGGCGACCGCATCGTCGGCATCATGGACCCCGAGGACGGCGGCCTGGCGGTGCATACGATCGACTGCGCCACCCTGGCCGAATATGAGGACCGCGAAGAGGTCTGGCGCGACCTGCAATGGACGCCGGAGGCTGAGCGCAACACCATCTCCCGCGCCTCGCTGGCCGCCACCATCCGCAACGCCCCGGGCGTGCTGGGGCAGGTCTGCACGGTGATCGGCGAGGCGGGCGGCAACATCGTCAACCTGCGCATGCACCACCGCCAGCGGGACTTCTTCGACGTCGATTTCGACCTGGAAGTGAAGGACGCCCGCCACCTGACCCACATCGCGGCAGGCCTGCGGGCCAATCCCAGCGTCGAGACCGTGGACCGGGCGAAGGGCTGAGCCCGCCGCCCGGCCAGGTTCTCAGCGGGTCAGGCGCGTCACCGTCAGGGCCGGGTCGGCGGCGATCTCGGCCTCGGTGAAGGGCAGGGGCCACCAGGCCTCGGCGGCGTAGAGCCGGGTCTGGTCGCCATAGTGGGGCGAGTCCGGATGGGCGCTCTGGCCGTAGCTCAGCACCGCCTCGGCCTTGGGGCCGTCGGCCTCGAATTCGACGACCTGCACATAGCTTGAGCCATGGACGGGCAGATAGGCCTTGGCCTCATCGCTCCAGGCCGAGCGCTGGGCGTTCAGCACCCCGATATCGCCATCCGCCCCGTGGACAGCCAGGCGCTCAGCGCCCACCGGCCGGACCTGAACCTGACCCCAGGGGGCGTCCAGAGCCAGCCCGCGATCCTCGGTGAGACGCACCGCCTTGGCCAGGGCCGTGAGCGCGGCGGCGCGCACCTCCGGCGCCGGGTTCAGGCCTCGCGGAGTGGTGACCGGCTGCTGGGGGTCGAAGGGCGTCGCATAGAGGCCCGGGATCTTGTGGGCGG
Source organism: uncultured Caulobacteraceae bacterium (assembly GCA_937910255.1). Taxonomy (GTDB): domain Bacteria; phylum Pseudomonadota; class Alphaproteobacteria; order Caulobacterales; family Caulobacteraceae; genus Phenylobacterium. The sequence goes on from CALEOQ010000170.1 coordinate 4,216, forward strand.
CGGTCCAGAACTCCAGGAAGAGATGGGTTCCGACACTGTCGGCGTCGGCCCGGCGGTCCCAGCGGGCCAGGACGGCGCAGGCCGGGGCGAGATCGACGACGCCGGTCTCCAGGGTCTGGCGCGGCGCCTGGCGGCAGGCGTCCAGCAGATCGTTAAGGACGAGGTCGGCGGCCAGGACCTTGTTGCCATAGAGGAGGGTCGCCACCGCCTTGCGGTCGAACGGCCGGCCGGGCTGTCCGTCGCTCCCCTCACGCCAGGCGGCGATCTCCAGCAGGCCCGAGCGGGTGCGCAGGTTCTGCGGCACGGCCTCTTCGCCGATGATGCGGGGGTAGCCGGTGATCGGCGCGGCCGGGTTGGTCAGCCAATAGCTGTCATTGCTGTTGGCCACGAAATCGTCCCGGAACAGGGCCGGCATGGAGGTTCCGGCCGTCAGTCCCGCGACGGGGCTCTCGGACGAGGTGGGCCAGTCGCAGGCGGCCCGGGCGCCGTCCAGCACGAAGAGGCGGGCGGCCCGCCAGTTGGCGGCGGCCGGCGACTCGGCCGCGCAGGTCTGCATATGGGCGTCGCTCAGATTGGGGGTTGCGGTGATGTCGGCATAGAGGGCGCGGCCATGGCGGTCGGCGGCGATGGTGTTCACCCAGGGCATGCCTAGGGTCTCCACCAGGGTCTCGTGGATTTCCTCCACCGAGCGCGCCATCCCGAACCGCAGCCAGGCTTCGGAGGCGCGCAGATTGCCCTGGTTGGCGTCGCGCAGGGCGTAGGCGTGGGCCGTGTCCCAGGCAAAGCCGCTGGCCGGGGCGACCACGATCGGCCCGTAGGCCGTGCGATAGACGGTCCGGCGGCGTGGCTCGGCCTCGCCCTTGACGGGAACCTCGACCGTTATCGCCTCGATCGGATGGGGCGCGCCATCGACCAGATAGGTCATGGGGTCGCCAGGCTGCAGATCCAGCTGGAAGAGCGAGAAGTGGCGGTCGGTGGAGACCGTGTGGGTCCAGGCCACGTCCTTGTTGAAGCCGATGGAGACCCCGGGCAGGCCGGCCATGGTCACGCCCATGACATCCAGCTCCCCCGGCAGGGTCAGGTGGATCTGGTAGAACCGGTTGGTGGTCGCCCAGGGAAAGTGCGGATTGGCCAGGACGAGGCCGCGGCCCTGGGCTGTGAAGTCCTTGCCGAAGGCCCAGCCATTGCTGCCCAGTCCGGCATATTGCGCCGGCTCGGGCGCCCGCAGGGCCAGCTGCGCCGCGCCGCCCGGCGGACCGGCCGCCACGATCCCTGACAGCCAGGCGCCGGCGCTGGCCTGGATCATCTTTTCCTCGTTCAGCCGCAGCAGGTCGTCGAGGGTGATCGGCCGGACCCAGGCCGCCTCGCGGCAGGGGGCGGGAAGGGCCGCCAGGCCCGTGTCGCTGAGATAGCGGTTATAGCCCGCCACATAGCCCCGAACCATGTCGGCATAACGGGGATCAACCTCCCCGAAGGCCTGCCGCAGGGCGTCCATATCGAAGATCGACCGGAAGAAGACGTCGGCCTCGACATTGGGAATGGGGCGGAAGGACACCGTCGTCTGGCCCTCGGCGCCGAAGGTGAGCGCCCGCTCGCCGCTCAGGGTGACGATCTGGTCGGCCATCAGACAGATATTGTCCTGGGCGTAGGCGTAGCCGGCGCCAAAGCCCAGGCCTTCCCGGTCCAGGGCGCGGATATGCGGCACGCCGTGGGCGGTGCGTCGGATCTCCACCGCGCCTCGATCCAGCGGGCGATCGGCCGTCTGGGCCTGGGCTGCGCCCGCCAGGGCGATCGCCGCCAGGGACGCCAGGACGCCGCGCAGGCGCCTCGCCCCGCCGGTCGCAGGCGGCGGGCTGGATTGGGAAATCATGGGCCGTTTCCTCGATGTCGAACCGGGCGTCGATCACGCCTCTGATCCGACCTTAACCGTGGAGGTCCCGCAGTTGCAATCCAGTCGCAACTAATCGCGGGAGACTCGCCCCTGAGCGTCTAGGCCATCTGTACGGCGCGCCAGGTCCAGGGGGTCTTGGCGCCAGTGAAGGTTTCCGGCGTGCAGCGCAGATAGAGGCTGTCGGCCCAGGTGTGTCCCAGGAGGTAGGTCTTCTTGGCGCTGCCCACGACCACGAAACCCAGCCGTTCCAGCAGCCGGCGCGAACTGGTGTTGTTGGGGTCGACGTCGGCCGTCGCCTCGTTCAGGCCGCGGTCCTTGAAGGCGCGGTCGATCACCGCCGACACCGCTTCCTGCGCATAGCCCTGGCCCTGGGCGTCCGGGTGGAGGATGTAGCCGATCTCCGGGTCGGCCCAGAATCCGACCTTGCCAATCACCTGGCCGGCCTTGGTCTCGACGATGAAGTCGTCGTTGCGGGTGGCCATCATTCCGTCCAGCCACAGGCGGGTCTCGTCCAGCTTTTCGTGGGGCAGGGTGGACCAGAAGGCCATGGCGTGGGCCGAGGACAGAATCTCGTGCATGGCCTCCAGGTCGCTCGCCCGGGCGGGGCGCAGCGTCAGGCGCTCGGTTGTGATAATCCCCGGCATTGGCGGCTCCTACGAATCTCCAACCCTAGTTTGGAGGGCGAAGGTGACATCTAGGCCGCCCTCAGATATTTCGCCCACATGGAGGCGCCCAAATGACCACTGACGAAGTCCTTGAGGAATTCCGCGGCGCCGGCGCCCTGCGCGAGGGCCATTTCGTCCTCTCTTCCGGGCTTCATTCAGGGGTGTTCCTTCAGAAGAACCTCGTCTTCCAGTATCCTGACCGGACCGAGCGGCTGTGCAAGGCCCTGGCCGATCTGATCCGGCGCGAGGTCGGTCATGTGGATGTCTGTGTGTCCCCCGCCGTGGGCGGCATCATCCCCGGCTATGAAACCGCCCGTCAGCTGGGCGTGCCCTCCATGTATGTGGAAAGGGTCGATGGCCGGCTCCAGTTCCGTCGCGCCTTCGCCCTGAAGCCTGGGGCGCGGGTGGCCATGGTCGAAGACATCGTCTCCACCGGCCTGTCGTCACGGGAGTGCGTCGAGGCCATCCGCGAGGCCGGTGGCGAGGTGGTCTGCGCCGCCGCCCTGGTCGACCGCTCCGGCGGCCGGGCCGAGATCGGCGCGCCGTTCCTGTCGCTGGCGAAGCTGGATGTGCCGGCCTATCCCGCCGACCAGCTGCCCCCTGAACTTGCGGCCATCCCGGTGGAAGATCCCGGCAGCCGGAGGCTGAAGGCATGAGCGGGACCCTGCGCCTGGGGATCAATATCGACCATGTGGCGACGATCCGGAACGCCCGGGGCGCCACCTATCCCGACCCCGTCAGAGCCGCCGAAATGGCCATCGCCGCCGGCGCCGACGGGATCACGGCTCACCTGCGCGAAGATCGCCGGCATATCTCGGACGCCGACATCGACGCCCTGGCGGTGATCGTCAAGCGCCGCGGCCGCCCCCTGAACCTGGAGATGGCGGTGACGGCCGAGATGGAGGCCATCGCGCTGCGCCACCTGCCGCATGCGGCCTGCTTGGTGCCCGAGCGTCGGGAAGAGGTGACCACCGAAGGGGGCCTCGATCTGGTCAAGGGCCACAACCACATCGCCCCGGTGGTCGGCCGGCTGGCGGCGGCGGGCATCCGCGTCTCCTGTTTCATCGACGCCGACCTCGATCAGGTGGCGTCGGCCAAGGCCATGGGCGCCCAGGTGGTGGAGCTTCACACCGGCGCCTATTGCGACGCCGTGCGTGATGGCGCCCCCCGGGCTGGGGAGTTGCTGGAGCGGCTGCGCGCCGCCGCCGTGGAGGCGACGCGCCTGGGTCTCGAGGTCCATGCCGGCCATGGGATCGACTATGAGACGGTCAAGCCAATCGCCGCCATCCCGCAGGTGGCCGAGCTGAACATCGGCCATTTTCTGATCGGCGAGGCCATCTTCATCGGCCTGCCGGCCGCCATCCACCGGATGCGCGCCCTGATGGATCAGGCCCGGACGGAGCTGGCGGCGTGATCATCGGCCTTGGCTCCGATCTCGCCGACATCCGGCGCATCGAGAAGACCCTGGAGCGGTTTGGCGAGCGGTTCGTCAAACGCATCTTCACCGACATCGAAGTCCGCCGTTCCGAGCGTAAGCCCGACCGGGCGTCCAGCTACGCCAAGCGGTTCGCGGCCAAGGAGGCCTGCTCAAAGGCGCTGGGCACCGGCTTTCGCCGGGGCGTCTTCTGGCGCGACATGGGGGTGGCCAACATGCCGTCCGGCGCGCCGACCATGGCGCTGACCAACGGCGCGTTGAAGCGGCTGCAGGAGATCACGCCCGCCGGCCACCGGGCCGTGGTGCATGTGACGCTGACCGACAGATCGGAAGAGCACACGTCTGAACTCCAGTCACGTCGTAACCTCGTATGCCGTCTTCCGCTTGAAAAAAAAAACGCTCTTACTCAGTCTCACGCGTCGCCCACGCCCGCCGCACTCACGCCACCAGTCCGTCCGGCCGTA
>CALEOQ010000171.1 GCA_937910255.1 uncultured Caulobacteraceae bacterium
AGGTGGTATGAGGTGTCGTGTGGGTCTTGAACAGCACGGTAGTGTGGCTGCGCATGTGCGCAGCGGTGCTCGCTGGTATTTTTTTTTTGTTAATGATACGGCGACCACCGAGATCTACACTCTTTCCCTACACGACGCTCTTCCGATCGAATTCGGTTGGCTCGACGAGTGGGTGCTGGAGTCCGACCCGGTGACCGGCGCGCCCAAGGGTCTCAGCCTGACGCTGTCGAACTGGGTCTATGAGGGTGTGACCAAGGACCGCTCGCTGCTGACCCTGCACCCGGACTATTTCGCGCTGGCGGGCGGGGTCGAGCGGGCCATCTACCGGATCGCCCGCAAGCACGCCGGCGACCAGCCCGGGGGTTGGACCTGCCGGGTCAGCGTGCTGCACGACAAGACGGGCAGCGAGAGCCCATTGAAGCAGTTCAACTACCTGCTCAAGCGGATCGTTACGGCCAACGACCTGCCGGAATATGACCTGAGCTTCGTGAACACCGCCGACAATTCCCAGGCCATCCACTTCGTCCGTCGCGACGCCGCCGAGCGGGCCGCCATCAAGGCTGATCTGGAGCGACTCGCGGGCGAATCGGCACGCCGCCAGCGCGAGGACGCTCGAGCGGTGGAGGTGGACGCTATGTTCGAGAAGCGGCGGGCGCCACCCTCGGGGGATCGGTGACCTTTTCCACGGGGGATCGATGACCGCCGGCCCGGGGGATCAGTGACCACTCCCTCGGGGTTTCGGTGACCGGCGGCTCTCAGAAACCGTTGCGCCGCTTGGGTTTTCTGGCCTCGTTGGGGCGCCTAACTCTGTCTAACCTTGTCCCTAAGATATCTTCTAACGGGGTGCGGCGGACAGGCTGGCTTGCCGTCGCCTTGAACCTCGAGGGTTCAGGCTCGGCGCGCTGTTAATCCTTTCTTCATTGTATCTGACCGAAAACTTGGCAAATTCCAGGTAGCACGTCGGATATTTGCAAAGGAGGCGGACCATGGAGAAGCAAGCCCTAGCCGAAAGCGCCGCTTCCGGCCCCGTTCTGATCGACGCGATGTCTGCGCTCAGCGACCGGGCCCACGACGTCATCACCCGTTTGCGGGCGACGGTCTTTGCGCCGGGCGAGCAGAAGGTCGTCGATCTGCGCTTCACGGTGACCAAGGCCGCTGAGATGGTCGGCCGCACCTCCGAAGCCATCCGGCAGGCTGAGGCCGATGGCCGCCTCCCCGCCCCTCGGCTCAGCCCAACGGGACGCCGGGAAGGCTACAGCCTGTCCGAGGTCAATCACATGCGCGACGTCTTCGGCACGCGGCCGAGGCGCGGCCAAGACGATCCACCGATCGTGCTGGCGGTCCAGAACTTCAAAGGCGGCGTCGGCAAGAGCACCCTCACCTGCCACGTCGCCCAATTCCTCGCGCTCAAGGGCTATCGGGTGGCCGTGGTCGATTGCGACAGCCAGGCGAGCACGACGACGATCTTCGGCTTCAACCCGGACATCGACATCGACGACGAGCAGACCCTCCTGCCCTTCTTCCGCCATGGCGGCGAACCGGACCTGAAGTATGCCCTGCGGTCTACCGCCTGGCCGGGCATCGACCTGATCCCGGCGAACCTCGGATTATACCAGGCGGAATATGAGGCCGCGGCACGGCTTCGCGGCAATCCGGAGGCGCTCGACCGCTTGCGTCGGGGCGTGGAAAGTATGGCCGGGGACTACGATGTAGTCCTACTCGATCCGCCACCGGCCCTGGGCATGCTGTCCCTGGCCGTTCTGCGTGCGGCCAACGCCCTACTCATTCCGACCCCGCCCTCGACAATCGACTTCGCGTCCACGTCTCATTTTCTACGGATGATCGTTGAGACAATGGAGGTCGTGGAGGCCCATCTGGGGCCGCGCGGGTACAATTTCCTGCGCGTAGTCGCGACCAAGGTCGATGAGGGCAAGAGCGCCCACACCCAAATCCGCGACATGATGGCGGCGGTGTTTGGCGCCGACATGCTGTCAGCCTCGCTGCTCGACTCGGCCGAGATCGACAACGCCAACGTCCAACTGCGCACCGTCTATGAGCTCACCGGCCCGGGGACGAAGACCTATGAGCGCTGCCGCAACAATCTCGATCGCCTGAATGGCGAGATTGAACTGCTTATTCGCAAGGCCTGGCCGAGCCATCGGCCGGAACTTCGTCGGCTTGGACTAGGGTAGGGGAGGGCGGTCATGGCATCCACAACAGGCAAGAACCGCTCCATCCTCGCGGGCTTGGTGGCTCCGGTCACTGAAACCCCGACCGCTGAGCGCGGCGCCCCCGCCACTGAGCGCCTGAGCACCCGTCTGACCGGCTTGGCCCGCGTCACCTCCGGCGACGTGAAGGAAAAGACCCTCAAGCTGGTCGATCCAAGCCGTTGCCGCATGTGGGAGCGCCACAACCGGCGCTACGACCTGCTCAACGAAACCTCCTGCGGCGACCTCCTGGAAAGCCTCCGCTCGCAGGGCGAGCAGGAGTTTCCGGCGATCGTGCGGCGGGTCGAGGACGACCCGGCCTTCGATTACGAGGTCATCTGCGGCGCGCGCCGGCATTGGTCGGTCAGCTATCTGCGCAACGTCGAGCACCGCGAGATCCGCTACCTCATCGAGGAGCGGGAGCTGACCGACGAGCAGGCGTTCCGCTTGGCGGACGTCGAGAACCGGTCACGCAAGGACATCAGCGACTATGAGCGGGCGCTCGATTACCGCCACGCGGTCGAGACCTTCTATGGCGGTGTCGCCCAGCGGATGGCCGAACGCCTTGAGGTCTCCAAGACTTGGCTGTCGCGCTTCCTCGATCTGGCCAAGCTGCCCACGGACGTCGTGGAGGCTTTCGGTGACATCCGCGCGTTGCGCGAGAACCATGCGCGCGAGATCAAGCCGCTGCTGGCCGATAGCGGGTCGCGTTCAAAGGTGATGGCGGAGGCCAAGCGCCTGGCCGTGGAGCAGGCGGCGTTGGCGTCTGCGGGTAAGGCGCTCTTGGAGCCCTCGAAGGTCATCGCCGTCCTAAAGGTCGCCGCCGCCAGCCCGAAAGCCCAGGCCAAGCCCGCGAAGGGCGCGACGGTGATTTCCAGCGAAAGCGGGACCGCCCTGTTCACCCTGGCCCGAAAGGGTTCCAAGACCGTCGTGCTCGAGCTGGCGCTCGACGCCGAGGCCAGCAATGCGGACTTCGCGTCCGCCTTCCAGCGCGAACTGCAGCGGCTGCGGCCCAAGGCCTGAGTTGCCAACTGGCAACTCGACGAGTTTGACCGGACTTCGAGGGCGCGACACCGCAAGTTGCCAATTGGCAACTTCACCCCTTTCGTCGGGGTATCAGTGACCGACTGACGCGGCTTCTCGCCGCCGCCATGCCTACAATCGCCGGGCATGAGCCACACCGTGGCCGCGAGCCTTACCGAGCCTTCGGCTCGTTTTGGCTGCGCCGGTCCGATCAATGCTCCTTTCCTCTTCTGCCCAGCGTTGGACGCCGTTGGCCTGTGCGCTGGCGGCGGGCGCCGCGCTTTTCGGCGGGCTGTCGTTGGCGACAGCCGGAGGGGCTCGGCCACTGCTGTTGTGGAACCGCACGGCCAGTGAACCTGAGGGGCTCTATGTGCGCGGCGCAGGGCCAGTTTCGGTCGGCGCGCTGATCGCATTTCGCGCACCGCCAGCCGCCTATCCCTACGCCGATGGCCATATGGCCTACCTACGTCGCGTGCCCATCCTGAAGCATGTCGCCGCCGTGAACGGCGATCAGGTCTGCACCGCGAATGACCGGCTGGAGATCAATGGTCGGGTGCGGGCGCCGATCCTGCGTCAGGACCGCGGAGGCGCGGCCTTACCGCGTTGGGAGGGCTGTCGCCGGCTTCGCGACGGCGAGCTGTTCGTGTTCTCAGACCGCATCCCCAACAGCTTCGACAGCCGCTACTTCGGCCCCGTAAGCCGCGCTGAAATCCTCGGCGTCTTCCGGCCGTTGGCCATTCCTCATGCCAGCCCTGGAGACCGCTGATGGACCCGGCCGCCTTGGCGGGACTGTGCCTGCTGCTCGCGCGCGGACAGACCGCTCAACCCATACCCTCGGGTGTCAATTGCCCGCCGCCAGCGGCGGCTGCGTCCGTTCCGCAGGCACGCGGCGATTTCGCGGCTCTGGTCGCTAGCCAGGACGCGCGCGAAGCCATCACCCGCGTCGCCTTCGCCGAAGCCGGCAACCAGGGTGACAGCGGACTTGCGGCGGTCGTCTACACGATCTTGAACCGCGTCCAGGATGGGCGCTGGGGCGGCAGCGTGGAGGCTGTCGTCAACGCTCGCGGCCAATTCGAGCCGGTGATGCGCGCCGGCGGCGACTGGCGTCGTCTGCCCGCGTCCACCGTGGCTCAGCGGGCGCGGATCGAGACCATCCTCAACCTGGCCCTTGAGGGCCGGTTGCCCGACCTGACGAACGGCGCACGCTACTTCCAGAACCCGAAGATCGTGGCCGATCGCGCCGCTCGGGGAGAGGTCTCGCAAGGCCTGGTGAACTTCGGCGGGACCGGGCCGTCTGCGGTGATCGGCGCCCATAGCTTCTACGTCGATGCGCGATCGACAGGGGGAGGCGGACCACGTTCGCCAGGCCCGTCCTCTTCCCCTCGTGGACCCTCGCCGGCCGCAGCATGGTCGGCGGCCGGGGGCGCCATCTTCGTTGGCGACAACCGCGCCGAAACGGCGCCCGACCCATCGCAGCCGGCTAATGGAAACGGGGCGGGGGAGGGCGCTTTGCGCGCCACCAAGGTCAGGGATTCCGGCCGGTCGATCTTCGTCGTCGGACCGGGTTTGGCGTCGGGGCCAGACCGATGATCAGGCCACGCGCCACTCTGGATCAAGGTCTGCGTAATCGGGGTCGAGTTCGCTCGGGACCAGGCCGTCAGTCTGCTCGGCGAGCGCCGTTTCGGCCATCAGGTCGAAGTCTGGAAGGCGTTCTCCGGCGGCGTGAAGCGCGCATTCCGCGTCCTCGTTCAGGTCGCCACCAGGCCGTAGAGGCAGGGGCGCATCGCCCAGCAATTCGCGGACCGTCAGGCGGTCGCGGACCCGCTCGACCCGACGGTCGAGGATGTCGACCAGGCGGGCGAGCAACTCATCATCACCGGCAAAATGTGCGTCACCAACTTCGGCCAGCAGGGCGCCGCCGATGATGATTTTGCCGCGCGTTTCGCGTCTGCGCTTGTTGATGGACCATAGAGCTTCCAGCCGCTCGACGCGCGCCTTCAGCACATGGAATCGCTTGGCGTCGTCGTCGATATCTTCGAGCGGGGTGACGTGCCGCTGCTTGTGGATCCCGTCCTGGCCGGCCTCCCGCAGCGCTGTCTCCAGCTCCTCCAGCCGGTCCAGGAGGGCGGCTTCTTCATCGGTCCGCTTCGCCCGTTGGCGGTCGCTTGAGCGAGCGGCCCAGAGCTCCCGTTTGCGGGCCAGCTGGGTCGCCGAGCGGGGCTTGTATTTGGACGGACGGGCGTTCCTGCGGCGCTTATCGACCTTGGCCATGGTGCGGCCTTTCAATTATGAAAAAGCACGAAACGGCGTAATACTGCCATTAAGGTGCGGATCGGTCTATCCCATGGTTTATCGTATTTCGTCACAATGGCGCAGTTACGGGTTGGATGTGCTGCGCCCACCAACCCTGCGGTCAGGCCTCGCCCGACACCCTCAAGGGCCGTCGTCGCGTCCCCGCGACGAAACCCTTGAGCCAAGGGCGGAGCCCTTAGCGATCCCGGCAGGGGCCAGAGCAGGGGAGGGCGCATGGCGCAGTACCGACTAGAGGTTCAAACCATCCAGCGGTCGGCCGGCCGCTCCGCTGTCGCGGCCGCCGCCTATCGGTCTGGCGACCGCTTGATCGACGAGCGCCTGGCGATGGAGTTCGACTTCGGCTCGAAGGGCGACATCGAGTTCGCGGCGGTGATGGCGCCGGCCGATGCGCCGGTGTCGTTCAGTGACCGCCAGACGCTGTGGAACGCGGCCGAAGACGCGGAGCGGCGGAAGGACGCCGTGCCCGCGAGGGAGCTGTTGGTGTCGCTGCCGCATGAGCTCGATTTCGAGCAACGGCGGGCGCTGGTTCAGGCGTTTGTCGCCGAGCAGCTGGTGGCGCGGGGGATGATCGCCGATGTGGCCATGCACCGGCCGGGACAGGCCGGCGACGAGCGCAATTTTCACGCCCATATCCTGGTGACGACCCGGTCGGTGACGCCGGATGGTTTCGGCAAAAAACCTGCCGAGTGGTGGAGTCCGAAGGCGCTGCGGGAATGGCGCTCCGCCTGGGCCGATATCCAGAACGAACATCTGCGCCGGCACCTGGGACCGGACGCCCCGCAGGTCTCGCATTTGTCGTTGGCCGACCAGGGGTCTGACCGCGAGCCTGGCGTGCATCTGGGACCCACGGCGAGCGCCTTGGAGCGCAAGGATGTCGCCTCGGAGCGGGGCCAGCTGAACCGCGACACCGAGGCCCATAACGCTAAGCGCAAAGAGCTTCGGACAGACTTCCAGGCGACCGCCGACCGGCTGGTGCGCGAGGCGCCGGTGATCGCGGTTCCGGTCGCGAAATTGACGACCGAGGCTGAGCAGGTGCGGGCTCGAATGGTGGCAGAGCGCGATCGTTGGGCGGCCGAGCGCGCGGCGCTCACCTTGCCGAAGATCGACAACGCGCGGGCGCTGGAACGCGACCTTCTGCAGCCGGCCCGGACGACGCTCGCGTCGGCGAAACTTCGGCTGCGGGCGACGGAACAGCGGGTCACCAAAGTGCGCCAGCGGCGCCTGGCCCTGGTGCAGTGGATCCGCAATCCCGCACGGATGATCTGGGCCAAGCACGCCGAGCTGAACGCCATTTCGAGGGCGCGCGCGGCGATGAAGCGGGCTGAGGTCGCGGTGCAGGTGCGGGCGGCTTGGATCGCCTCGCCGGCTGGTCAGGCCTATGTCGCCGGCCGGCGCGGCCCGCAGCTGGAGCGCGCCGGCGATGTGGCCCGCCAGCGGCGGACCCTCGAGCGCAAGATCAAGCGGATCGACAAGCGGATCGAGGGGGCCACGCGAGCCTACAACGATCTGCGCGTCGCCCAGGCCTTGGGTCAGAAGGAGCTGCAGGTTCCGTCCCGCCTGCCGGACGAGACCCGGTTCATCCGCGAGGTCGGCGGGCCCGCGCGGACCGCCTTGATGCGCTACCCGGCGCAGGCCCGGGCTCAGGCTGTCGAGCGCGTCAACCGTTCGCTGGGCCAGACCATCGGCCGCGGCATCCTTCCGGGTCGGTGAGGTCCCCATGAACACATCCCAACGCCTCGCCCTGGTGCTGCCGATCGCGCTCTCGGCGATCCTGCTTGGCCTGGGCTGGGCGACCCAACAGGCGGCGCATGGCCTGCACTATGCCGCCGCCCTGGGGCCGGGCTGGGCCGATGTCGGTCCGGTGCGCCTCTATCGGCCGTGGGCCTTCGCGCAGTGGTATCTGGCCCTGCAGCCGCGCTATCCGCGCCTCTTTGATGGCGCCGGCCTGGCGGGCCTCGCCGTCGCCCTGGCGCCGATCCTATTGGTGGCGCTGGCCACGCGCGGTTCGGAGCGGGCGCCCAAGGCCTTTGGCCGGGACGCCTGGGCGGGCCTGGCGGACGTCGCGCGGGCGAAACTGTTCGGTCAGGGCCGCCAGATCAGCGGCCGGGTGCTGGGGCGTTTCAAGGGCCGCTACCTGACCTATGGCGGGCCGGAACACGCGATCATCGTCGGCGCCTCGCGCAGCGGGAAGGGGGCTGGCCATGTGGTCCCCACGCTCGTCGCCTGGCCCGAGAGCGCCTTTGTCTATGACCGCAAGGGCGAGCTTTGGCACATCACCGCCGATCACCGGAAGACGTTCAGTCACGTCTTCTACTTCGCGCCGACCGACCCCAACACCGTGCGCTGGAACCCGCTGTTCGAGGTCCGTAAGGGGCCGATGGAGATCGCCGACATCCAGAACGTCGTCGGCATCCTGGTTGACCCTTTGGGCCGTAAGGCCGGGGACCTCAATTTCTGGGATCAGAGCGCCACCGACTTCTTCACGGCGGTGATCCTGCACGTGCTCTACAGCGAGCCCGACGAGCTCAAGAACCTGGCTCAGGTTCGCCGGCTGCTGATCGACATCGAACCGACCCTGCACGCCATGCTGCACACCCAGCATCGGCATCGGCCAGACTATCACGCGACCGACGGCCTGGCGCGGGACGCTGACGACGCTCTCATCCCCGAGATTCACCCGGAGGTGAAGCTGGGGGCGACGGCGCTGGCCGGCATGGACGAGCGGGTGAAATCCAATGTCCTGGCCACCTGCCGGGCGTCGCTGTCGCTATGGGCCGACCCCCTGGTCGAATACGCCACCAGCTGGTCCGACTTCTCGATCGGCGACCTGGTCTGCGCCGAGGCGCCGGTGACCTTCTACCTGATCACGCCCCAGGCCCATGCCGACCGCCTGGCCTTCCTGGTGCGGGTGTTCATCCGGCAGAGCGTGAACAGCCTGATGGAGCACGAGCACTAGATCGGAAGAGCACACGTCTGAACTCCAGTCACGTCGTAATCTCGTAGTCCGTCTTCTGCTTGAAAAAAAAAAAGCACACTCTCACACTGCAGTCTCAACGAC
>CALEOQ010000172.1 GCA_937910255.1 uncultured Caulobacteraceae bacterium
CACCGGAGGTTGCGGAGGCCGCGGCCGGCGCCGGGTGGGCGCCTGCCAGTGCCGGCCCGCCCCTGGTGGCCTTCGAGCAGGACGCCGCCAGGGGCGCGGGCCTTGAGGTCGGCGACACCATCACCCTTCAGGTCCTGGGCCGCGAGATCGACGCCCGCATCGCGGTGCTGCGCGAGGTGGACTGGGGCGGCTTCGGCGCCAACTTCGCCGTCATCCTGAACTCAGGCGCCATCAAGGGCGCCCGGCCTCGCCACGTGGCCATCGCCATGGCCAGTCGCGCCGAAGAGGCCGCGGTCACGCAAGCGCTCGCCGCCGACTTCGCGGGCGTCAATGTCATCAGCGTCCGCGACCAGCTGGAACAGGCCGCCACCCTGTTCGACCGCCTGGCGCTGGCCATCCGTGGCGCTGCGGCGGTGGCCGGCGCGGCCGGCGTCCTGGTGCTGATCGACGCCATCGCCGCCGGCGCCCGCTTCCGCGCCCGGGAGGCGGCCACGCTGAAGGGGCTGGGCGGCACCCGCGGCCAGATCGTGACCGCCTATCTGGTGGAGTACGGCCTGGTCGGCCTGATCGCAGGCCTGGCCGGCGCGGCCCTGGGCGCCGCCGGCGCCTGGCCCGTGGTCACCCAGGTGTTCAACGCCACCTGGAGCGTCGACTGGCCGGTGATCGTGGGGATTCTCGGCGGTACGACGGCCCTGGGCGTGGTTGGCGGCGCGCTTGCCGCGTTCGCGGCCCTGTCCAGGCGGCCGGCGGCCGTGCTGCGCGAGGCGGGCTAGAGCGCTCCAGCCCGCCTCGCGCCGAGGACTTACGGCCGGTGCAGGGCGCAGAGCTTGTTGCCGTCGGGATCGCGCACATAGGACAGGTGCAGGGCGCCCATGCCGCCCTCGCGCAGGCCCGGCGGGTCCTCGATGGAGACGCCGCCGTTCGCCACGGCCACGTCGTGGAAGGTCTTCACCTGTTCAGGGCTGTCGCACTTGAAGCCGATCGTGCCGCCATTGCCGAAACTGGCCTTCTCGCCATTGATCGGCTCGCTGACGCAGAAGACCGAACCGTTGTGGATGTAGAACAGCCGCTTGTGCCCGGTGGGCGCGGCGTTCTCCATGGGCTGCCCGGCCCCCAGAGTCGCCAGCACGGCGTCATAGAAGGCCTTGGACCGCGCAATATCGTTGGTCCCGACCATGATGTGATTGAACACGTGTTTCCCCTAACCTCTACCGTTGTCCGGCAAGGTTAGGGGCTTAGGGTCGGTTACGTCTACGGGGCTCAGCGAGCCCCCTGCGGTTTAGCGCCGGACGCGGGCGGTGGTCTCCAGCTGGCCAATCCGCCGGTCCAGATAGGCGCGTTCCTCGGCCGTCGGGCTTACCCGCTCATAGGCCGTGGCGAGGCGGTTCAGGTCCTCATGCTCGACGCGGAGCTGGGCCTGGGCGCTGGCCGACAATCCGGAATAGGGCAGGGCGCGAAGGACGTTGTCGAGGCGGGCGCGCGGCGTCTGAACGGTCCCATCGCCATAGCCGACATCGCCGACGCGGGCGTCCAACTGGTCAAGGCGGGCGTCCAGGTCGGCCTTCTCGTTGGTGGTGAGCTGGCCGTCACGCAGATAGCCCTGCTCGATCTGCACCAGCTGGGCGTAGTCATACTTCAGGCGGGTCCCCTCGGTGCGGGGCAGGCGTCGCGCGGCGACGGCGGCGTCCACCCGGCGGTCGAAGGCCACGCGGCCGTCCGCCACCATGGCCGTATTGTATCCGCCATCCGAGTACTGACCATCGGCCAGGGCCTGGGTGAGGGCGCCATAGCGGTTGGTGAGCTCGGCGCGCTCCTGGTCGGTGAACCGCCGGTCGGCGCCGTAGCGGGTCTCGAGCTCGACCAGGGCGGCGTAGTCACGCTTCAGACGCAGGCCCGTGGCCTGATCCAGGGCGCGAGAGCGGATGTCGGCGTCCACACGGCTGTTGAACTGGCTCTGCTGCGTCAGGAGCGGGGTTTGCCCCATAGCCCATTGTGATTCCACCGAGGTGGTGACGCCGATGCGGTCTCCGAACAGGGCCCCCAGGATGGCGCCGATGCGCTCCTGCTGCTGGGTCGAGCCCTGGGTGCTGCTTTGCGCCAGCGCGGCGGGGGCCACCGTCAGGGACAGGGCGAGGGTGGCGGCGGACAGGGTCCGGATCGAGGGCATGGGCGCTCCTGGTAAAGGCTCAGCTTGTAGAACGGCTGCGCCGGCCATGGGTTGCCTGGGGCGGCTTCGAGCTCAGGGAAGCGGCACGCTCAATGGCGTGCTCTGCGGCAAAAGCCTTGTTGGTTGTCTGGCGTCGAGGAAACTTTGCTGAGCCGAGGCCCAAGCTTCAAGTGACGTGAAAGTCGACCCCGACTAGCTGTCCGCCCAGGCGCTGGGCGACCCGCTGGGACGCTAGATTGTCCCATGAGGTGCTGTAGAAGGGCGTCGCGCCACAGGCGCGCACCGCTTGCGCCCAGCCAGCGACTGCCGCCAGGGCATAGCCTCGTCGCCGGAAGTCCGGATGGGTCTCCACCCCGGCGCAATGGACTGTGGGCGAGATGCGGACGCTGGCGCAGATGGCGGCTGCGGCGCCCTCGGCGATCACGGCCACGAAGGGCCGCCGATGGGCGACGTCTTCAAGCCAGTCATCGAACCGCCCCGCAAGCCGTTCGCAGGCGTCTTCATCGATATTGACGACGTCCAGATCCGGAGTCGGCGCGGGCGGCAGCACATAGGCCGGCCCCGCCCATACCTTCTCGATTGGCGCGTGCTCGGACAAGGCCGCCAGGTATCGATCATGCTCGGCCGGAAGCCGCGTGAAGGCCTGGTCGGGCGGCTCCCTGAGGGACAGGCCTTGAAGCCTCTGCAGGAGATCAGCCGGAAGGTCCGCGCGGCCCCGCAGGATCGGCCCCGCGGCGGTTCGCATCAGGTGAAACCGGGGCGCTGGCCGGCTGTCCCATTCGTTGGTGTCGAGGAGGCCGCCGTCCCCATCGGTGCGATAGAGGGCGCCGACACGAGCCTCTAGAAGATCAGGTCGAAGTTCCTCGCTCACCTCACGTCCCCTCACCCCATCGGATACAAAATCTCCTTCGACACCTTGTCGATGGCCTTCATCACCTCGTCGCTCAGCGTCAGGTCCATGGCGGCGAGGATGTCGGGGAGCTGGTCTTCGTGGGTGGCGCCGACGATGGTGGAGGCGACGAAGTCGTGCTGCTTGCTCCAGGCCGTGGCCAGCGTCACCAGCGACATGCCGGCCTCGGCCGCGATGGCGGCGAAGCGGTCGGTGGCGGCCATCGTCTTGTCGTTGACGAAGCGCTGGGCCATGGCGCCCTGGCGGCCGCCCAGCTGCAGATAGTTGGAGAAGCGCGCGCCCTGCGGCCTCGCGCCGTCCTTGTACTTGCCCGACAGCACGCCGCCGCCCAGCGGTGAATAGGGGATCAGGCTGACGCCCTCCTGCCGGCAGGCCTGGGCCAGCTCGTCCTCGAACCGGCGGTTGTTCAGGCTGAAATTGTTCTGGATAGTCTCATAGCGCACCGTGCCCTCGCGCTCGGCGACCGCCACCGACTTGGTCAGGCCCCAGCTGGTTTCGTTGGAGCAGCCGATGACGCGCACCTTGCCGGCCTGCACCAGGTCGTCGAGGGTGCGGAGCGTCTCCTCATAGCCGACGCCGTGGTCGGGCCAATGGGTCTGGTAGAGGTCCACATAGTCCACATCCATGCGCATCAGGCTGCCCTCGATGGCGCGGGTGATGTTGTGGCGGTCGAGCGCGGTCATGCCGGCCCGCATGGAGCCCTTGATCCAGCCATGGCTCGGCCCGCAGACCTTGGTGGCGACGATGACGGCGTCGCGGTCCTTGGTCTTCAGCCAGCGGCCGAAGATCTCCTCGGTGCGGCCGGCCCATTCTGGGCTGGGGGGCACGGGATAGTTCTCGGCCGTGTCATAGAAGTTGATCCCCGCCTCGAAGGACTTGTCGAGGATGCGGTGGGCCATGGCCTCGTCGGCCTGGCCGCCGAAGGTCATGGTGCCCATGCAGATGTCGGAGACCACGATGGCGCTGCGGCCCAGTCGCTTGTTGCCCATGATGGTTCTTCCCCATTGGTCGGATCGGATTTCGGATTGGCGACTGGGATAGCATCGCTTTGCGACCTCCCGCCACCGCCGGAATGGCTGCCGCTACGTCATGCGCGCAGGCCCCTGGCGGTGGCCGCACAATGGGCTAGCTTGGCCGCAAAACAACATCGGGAAACGTTCCATGAGTCGTCTTTTCGCGCTCGCCACCGCTGTGGCCGCCGTCGGCCTCGCCGCAACGCCGGCCCTGGCCCCGGCATACGCCCAGGTTCCGCTGGACCCGGCCACGCCCAACTTCCTCACCTGGTCGCCGGAGCTGCAGAGCCGCGGCTACCGGACCATCGAGGAGATCTACCAGGTCAACACCATTGAACGCGGCGAGGCCGTCCGGCCGCTGGTCATGGCCGATCGCCAGATCGATCCCACCTTCGAACACGGGGGCAAGAGCTGGACGGTGGCCTCCTATATGGAGGCCTTCAACGTCTCCGGCGTCCTGGTGCTGAAGGACGGCGACATCCTATTGGAGCGCTACGGAATGGGCCGACAGCCCGCCGACCGCTGGACGTCATTCTCGGTGGCCAAGTCGGTGACCTCGACCCTGGTGGGCGCCGCCATCCAGGACGGCAAGATCGCCGGCCTGAACGCGCCCGTCACCGACTACATCCCCGACCTGGCGGGCTCGGCCTATGACGGGGTCACGGTGCGCCAGCTGCTGATGATGAGCTCGGGCGTGCAGTGGAACGAGGACTATACCGATCCCAAGTCCGACGTGGCCAATGCCGGCGTGGCCCCGGGCGAACCCGGCATGAACGCCATGGTCAGCTATATGCGCCGCCTGCCGCGGGCCAATCCTCCGGGCGCGGTGTTCAACTACAATACCGGCGAAACCGACCTGGTGGGCCTGCTGGTGTCCAACGCCACGGGCCAGAGCCTGTCGGACTACGCCTCGGCGAAGATCTGGAAGCCCTATGGCATGGAGCGGGACGCCATCTGGATGGTCGATCCCACTGGCCAGGAGCGGGGCGGCTGCTGCATCTCCATGATGCTCCGCGACTATGGGCGGGTGGGTCAGTTCCTGCTGGAAGGCGGCATGGCCGACGGCCAGGCCGTCCTGCCCGAGGGCTGGGTGGCCGAGGCCACCAGCGCCCAGATCGACAATGGGGCGGCCGGCTACGGCTATTTCTGGTGGATCAACGAAAGCGGCGCCTACCAGGCCTCGGGCATCTTCGGCCAGTCGATCACCACCTATCGCGACGATGGCCTGGTCATCGTGATCAACTCCGCCTGGCCCAGGGCCACGGGTCAGGACCTGTCGGCGGCCCGCTCGGCCTTCCTCGACGCGGTCCACGCCGCGGCGACGCAATAGGCGTTATCGGGGGCTTAAGGGCGCGTCGGAGCCGGCGATCAGGCTGGCGACGGCGCGCTCCAGGGTCTCCACCGTGCGTTTGGCTGACAGGCCCTGGTCGCGGCGCAGCCGGACCCAGGCCTCGAAGCTCAGCAGCATGTCGAGGGCTTCGAAGCGGGCCTTGTCGCGGGCGGCCTCGGCCGGCATTTCCCGCCGCAGGATCTCGCGGGCGAGGGCGGCGAACCGGGCGTGGTCGGCCTCCAGCACATTCGACCGGAGGCGGTGCACGTCGGCGGCCCGGCGAAAGGGCGCGATGCGCTCATAGACGCTGGCCCGACGCTGGACCAACTCCAAGACCCGGCCCTGCCAATCCTTGGCTTTGAAGGGCTGGGCGATGATCCCGCGCAACTCGGCCTCGATCACCGCGGACATCTCGCGATAGAGGCTGTCCATGTCGTTGAAGTGCCGGAAGACGGTGCGCAAGCCCACCTTGGCCCGGTCGGCCACCAGTTCGGCGGCCGGCGAGGTCTCGCCCGCATGCACCAGCTCCAGCATGGCCTGGACGATGCGGGCGCGGCTGTCCTGCGAGCGGCGACGCCGGCCATCGGCGTCAGGGGCGGCCGGCGCAGGGGTCGACATCTCGACCTTGATGGCGCGGGGCGCGTTCACGCGTGGAGGCTCTGCCCAGTCATAGGAGGCTGATTAGAACGCGGCGGGGGCCGGCGCCAGAGGTCAGGTGAAAATCGCCGCCAGACCGCCCTGCCGCAGCAGCGGATCGACGGCGCTTCGGGCGTCGGCGTCCAGCTTCGCATAGGAAGCGCGCAGCCATTGCAGGCACTTGCCCTGATAGGGGAAGGGCGACTGGGTCCAGGCCAGGCCGTCCACCTCGGTGCGAACCTCGGCCGCGCCGCTGGCCAGGGCCTGCGCATTGGCCAGCATGACCGGGACATAGACCCGTCCCATCTCCGCCAGCAGGGCCGCCAGGGTGTCCGGCTGATCGGCCAGGGGCGTCCAGTCGCCGGCCTGCGGCTCCAGGCCTGAGGCGTCTTCCATCAGGCTGACCCAGGCGAACACCCTAGGCGCGATCTTCAGCGTCAGGGCCATGGGCGTGGGGTCGAACTGGGCCAGCTGGGTCAGCTGGCCAAAGACCGCGAAGTCGCAAGCCCCAGGCCTGCGTCCCAGCAGATAGGGCTGGCGGGTCAGATGGGCCTCAAAGGCCTCCAGGAAGCGGCGATAGCTGGCCTCGATCACCGGCCCGGTGACCGGGTTGGAGCCCACAACATAGAGCCGGTCGATCTGCCGGCGGCTGAACATCTCGCCCCGCTGGGCGAGCGCCGCGTCAGGAATCGACAGCCCCGACCACGCCGGCAGGATGCGGGCCGCCCGGTCGATGTCCTCGGCATAGGCCCAGCGATAGTGGAACATGGCCTTGGTCAGCCACTCGTCCGCATAGTCCTCGATCAGCTCGTCGACAAAGGCCAGCGCCGGCTCGTCCGGGATGACCGAGCGGCCCGCCACCTCCTGCTCAAGACGGCGGATCAGCGGGGTGGAGTCCACCACGGCCTGAAGGACGCCGGTCTCGTCGGGCAGATAGAAGGTCGGCAGCAGCCGGACCTTGGGCTGGGGCAGCTCGGCGACGGCGGCGCTGTTGGCCATCAGAAAGCGGTAGGCGATGCGCCGATACCGCAACAGGGCGAGCATCTTGCGGGTGTAGGGCGATCCGGGCGAGCCGGAGAGGGCGATGGGCTGGCGGTCGGGCATCGGTCAGCTCCGCTTGATTTCAGCACGAACTATGCCAATAGTTGCGCCGAAGGCAAGGCTCGAGGGAGGCGCGGGGGTGAGGCGGGGCGGCCAGCGAACGGGACGGGGCGCGCGACGTCCCCTGACCCTTGGCCTCAGCCTGGCGATCCTCGGCCTGCTGGGCGGTTGTGACCAAAGCGTCGAGGCGGCCAAGGCCTGCCTGGCCGACCCTGTCCTGCCCGATCCCTCAGATCCCACCGCCGGCATGGTGCGTCTGACCGGCGGGGTCTTCGCCATGGGCGCTTCGCCCGAACATCCCGAGGAGGGGCCGCCGCGGCAGGTTCAGGTGGGCGACTTCTGGATCGACCAGACCGAGGTGACCAACGCCGCCTTCGCCCGTTTCGTCGAAGCGACCGGCTATGTGACCCAGGCCGAGCGTCCCCTGCCGGAGGCGGCCTATCCTGGCCTCTCGGCCGAGGCGCGGCGCCCGGCCTCCCTGGTCTTTGTCGGGGCCGGCGCGGCGGGGGGAAACCCGGCGGCCTGGTGGCGGATCATTCCCGGCGCCGACTGGCGCCATCCCGAGGGGCCCGACAGCTCGATCGCGGGCAAGGAGTCCTGGCCGGTGGTGCACATCGGCTGGGAGGACGCCCGGGCCTATGCCCGCTGGCTGGGACGCGACCTGCCGACCGAGGCCGAGTGGGAGTACGCCGCCCGGGGCGGCCTCGTCGGCGCCCGCTATGCCTGGGGCGATGATCCGGCGCCTGGGGGCGCGCCGCTCGCCAACACCTGGCAGGGGGTCTTTCCCGTGGCCGACACCGGCGATGACGGCCACAAGGCGCGGCCCGCGCCGGTGGGCTGTTTCCCGGCCAATGGCCATGGCCTCTATGACATCACCGGCAATGTCTGGGAGTGGACGTCGGACTGGTACCGCCCGGGCCTCGCACCGGCCAAGGTGATGGCCCAGGGCGGCCCGCCGCGGGCCATGTCGCGGGATCCGGACGAGCCTGGCCAGCCCAAGCACGTGATCAAGGGCGGCTCCTTTCTCTGCGCCGACAACTTCTGCTTCCGCTATCGCCCCGCCGCCCGGGCGCCGGGCCCCCATGATGGCGGCGCGGCCCATATCGGCTTCCGCACGGTCCTGCGAAGCCCCAGCTTGGAGCACGCCTCATGAAATGGCCCTTGAGGATCGGCCTGGTCGTCGTCGTTCTTCTCCTGGTGGCGGGCGGCGGACCCTGGCTCTTCCGAGGTCCCCTGGCCCTGGCGACGATGGATCGGGTGATGGCCCGCAACCTGGCCGCCGATCCCCTCGCCGACCTGCCCGACGGTCTCCATGTGGCCCTGTGCGGCGCAGGCTCGCCCATGCCCGACGCCACGCGGGCCGGACCCTGCACGGCGGTGATCGCCGGCCGACAGACCGGAAGAGCACACGTCTGGACTCCAGTCAGCGCGTAATACCGTATGCCGGCC
>CALEOQ010000173.1 GCA_937910255.1 uncultured Caulobacteraceae bacterium
CGCAGAGTGAGAAGGGGCCGACAGCGTGCTCGTTTTTTTTTTCAAGCAGAAGACGGCATACGAGATTACGACGTGACTGGAGTTCAGACGTGTGCTCTTCCGATCTGGCGAAAGCGAGGTCATGGCCATCGACCCGGCCACCCGCACGAGCCTGGAGATCGAGCGCAGCCTGGCGGGCGGCCGCGAGGGCAGCCTGCTGGCCGCCATCGACCGGACCGTGACGGCGCCGGGCGCCCGCCTGCTGGCCACCCGCCTGGCCCGGCCGCTGGTGGAGCCGGCGGCCATCGATGCGCGCCTGGATGCGGTGGCCTATTTCTGCGAACGGCGCGCCCTGCGCCAGGACCTGCGCGGCCAGCTCAAGTCCATGGGCGACATGGCGCGGGCCCTGTCGCGGCTGGCGCTCGGGCGCGGCGGACCGAGGGACCTGGGCTGCCTACGCGATGGGTTGGCGGCGGGGGCGGCGATCACCCGCCTGTTCGCCTCGCCCGAGCCCCTGGATCCTGCCCCGCCGGCGGAGACGACGCAGGCGCTGGAGGCCCTGGACCTCGCCCGGCAGCCCGCCCTGTCCGACCTGCGCGACCTGCTGGCCGAGGGTCTCGGCGATGACCTTCCTGCCCAGGCCAGGGATGGCGGCTTCGTCGCGGCGGGCGTGCGTCCCGAGCTCGACCAGGCCCGCGCGTTGCGCGACGACAGCCGCAAGGTGATCGCCGGGCTTGAGGCGCAGCTGGCCCGGGACAGCGGCGTGGCGCTGAAGATTCGCCATAACGCCGTCCTCGGCTATTTCGTCGAGGCCAGCGCCAAGGCGGCCGAGCCGCTGATGAAGGCCCCCCTGAACGCCACCTTCATCCACCGCCAGACGCTGGCCAACCAGGTTCGCTTCACCACCGTCGAGCTGGCCGAGCTGGACGCCAAGATCGCCCAGGCCGCCGAGCGGGCCCTGGCCATGGAGGTCGCCGCCTTCGAGGCCTGGCGCGAGGCCGCCTGCCACGTCTCCCAGGCCATCCAGGCCGCCGCCTTCGCCGCCGCCAGCCTGGACGTGGCCTCGGGCCTGGCCGAATGGGCCGACGAGGCCGGCGCCACGCGGCCTGTGGTGGACCGCTCCTGCGTCTTCGAGGCCACAGCCGCCCGCCATCCGGTGGTCGAGGCTGCGGTGCGCCGCACCGGCGAGCCCTTCACCCCCAATGACTGCCGCCTGGACGGGGCCGGCGCGGGCGCCGCGAGGCTCTCCATCGTCACCGGACCGAACATGGCCGGTAAGTCCACCTTCCTGCGCCAGAACGCCCTGCTCTGCGTCCTCGCCCAGGCCGGGTCCTTCGTGCCGGCCCAGGCCCTGCGGCTGGGCGTGGTGGACCGTCTGTTCAGTCGGGTGGGCGCGGGCGACGACCTGGCCCGGGGCCGCTCGACCTTCATGGCCGAAATGGTCGAGACCGCCGCCATCCTCACCCAGGCCACGCCCCGGTCCTTCGTCATCCTGGATGAGATCGGCCGCGGCACGGCCACCTATGACGGCCTGGCCATCGCCTGGGCCTGCGCCGAGGCCCTGCACGAGACCAACCGCTGCCGCGCGCTCTTCGCCACCCACTATCACGAGCTGGCGGTGCTGGAGGACCGGCTGCCCCACGTGGCCAACCTCTCCATGCGGGCCAAGGAGTGGAAGGGCGACCTGATCTTCCTGCACGAGGCCGGCCCAGGACCAGCCGACCGCTCCTATGGCGTCCAGGTGGCCAAGCTTGCCGGCGTGCCCCCGCCCGTCGTGGCCCGCGCCCGCCAGGTGCTGGACCGTCTGGAGCGCGAACAGGGCGCGCCGGCCCATCTGGAGGACCTGCCGCTGTTCGCGCTCAGTGTGGCCGAGCCCGACGCCCCGGGGCCGAGCGCGGTGGAGGAAGCCCTGCGCAGCCTCGACCTGGACGGCATGAGCCCGCGCGAGGCCATGGACGCCCTCTACCGGCTGAAGGGGCAGCTTTCGTAGTTCTCCAGCTCCGTCACCCTCGGACTTGATCCGAGGGGCCATGCACACTTGCGCCCGCTCGGTGTTCATGGATGGTCGGGTCAAGCCCGACCACGACGGGAAAGACCGAAGCCCTGCGAGAATCCCCACCATGACTGTCCGCACCTTGATGATCGATGTGGACGGGGTGGTGATCCGACACCCCGACGGCCTGCGCTGGGACCATGCGATCGAGACGGACCTGGGCGTCGATCCTGCGAAGTTTCAGAGCGCCTTCTTCGCCGTCCACTGGCCCGACGTGATGACCGGGGGGGCGGGTCTGCACGAGCGGCTGGCGCTCGCCCTGCCGGGCTTTGCGCCGCACCTGACTCCGGAAGCGCTCACCGCCTACTGGTTCTCCAAGGACGCCCATCTGGACCAGGGTTTCCTGGATCAGCTCGCCGCCCTGAACGGCCGATACGGCCTGCATCTGGCGACGGTGCAGGAGCACCTGCGGGCGGCCTATATCTGGAACGAGCTTGGCTTGAAGGACCGCTTCGCCGAAATCCACTATGCGGCCGACTATGGCTGCGGAAAGCCCGATCCGGCCTTCTTCGAGGCCGTGGCGCAGCGCACCGGCCATGCAGATCGGAAGAGCACACGTCTGAACTCCAGTCACGTCGTAACCTCGTATGCCGTCTTCTGCTTGAAAAAAAAAACAGCTACATCTCAACCCACCACTCCTCACCTCTAAGCCGTCATCATTCTCCAGACTACCCCTTCCACTACCCTCTCTCACACACCCCTCGTCTCCTCACC
>CALEOQ010000174.1 GCA_937910255.1 uncultured Caulobacteraceae bacterium
GAGGCGATGTAGTGAGTCGAGAGTGGAGAGGGGGTCGGAGTGAGTGGTATTGTGTGTGTGGTTAAAAATAGGATGGGAAAAATTGATTGTTGTTATTTTTTTTTTTAAGGATACGGCGACCACCGAGATCTACACTCTTTCCCTACACGACGCTCTTCCGATCTGGGGGCGATGACCGCTAAGACGTTCCAGGAGCAGATCGACGCAGTTAAGCGTGACTGGCCAACCTTCGAAGTGGTCGAACAGACAGCCACCAGCGTGACTTGGCATGGCGATCTCACGCCGTGCGACACGACATATCGCGTTCGCATAATCTATGCGGTTCCTAAGGCTCCAGAAACACCCTCCCGTATCCTCCACGTGCCACGCGTACGAATCCTGCATCCCGAACTTGAGCGGCATCCAGATTTCGACTTGGGGCCGTTGCCGCATGTTTACTATCGCCATGATGGGATCGATCTATGCGTCTACGACCCGATGGCAGACGAGTGGGGGCCGGAAGACTTAATAGCCGAAACGACTATCCATTGGGTCTGCCGTTGGCTCCTTCGTTACGAAGGCTGGCT
Source organism: uncultured Caulobacteraceae bacterium (assembly GCA_937910255.1). Lineage (GTDB taxonomy): Bacteria > Pseudomonadota > Alphaproteobacteria > Caulobacterales > Caulobacteraceae > Phenylobacterium. The sequence goes on from CALEOQ010000174.1 coordinate 567, forward strand.
AGCGACGGGACATTGGCATGGTCGAGGACGGAGGCATGACTCAGGCGAACGATTTGACAAAGCCACCGGAGCGCCGCTCCGCTGGCGTGATCGCTGGTCTTCGACAGCCACTACCTTGGCCTACAGACCGTCCCTTCCGGATTCTTTCAATCGACGGTGGGGGGATCAAAGGGATTTTCCCCGCGTCCGTCTTGACCGCTTTCGAACGTGAACTTTGTGGGGGGGCCAGTGCTGGGCGATATTTCGACCTGATCGCCGGCACCTCGACGGGCGGCATAATTGCGCTGGGGCTCGGCCTTGGAATGCCAGCCTCCCGCATTTTGGAGCTGTACATGGCGAATGGGGAGGCGATCTTCCCGCCCGTCACGGGTCCTTTCAGGAGGCTGAAACGGGCGTGGCTCAGCACGCGCCGCCTCCTGCGGTACAGCTACGAGCGTGAGCCGCTGGAGGTTGCGTTAGAGACTGTGTTCGGAGACCGCCTGCTCGGCGAGAGCGAACGCCGGCTATGCATTCCTTCGTTTGAGGGCAACTACGGTGAGGTACAGGTCTTCAAGACACCCCATCACCCGGACTTCCGCTTGGACTGGCGAGAAAAGGTTGTTGACGTAGCGTTAGCAACCGCTGCCGCTCCGTCGTTCTTCAAGGTCTTCCGAAACCAAGGCCGCGTGTTCGCGGACGGTGGCGTGTGGGCGAACAATCCGATCATGATCGGACTTGTTGACGCGCTTAGTACAACAGACGTAGCGCGCCGGAACATTCACATACTTTCGATCAGCTGCGGGGACCTGGATGTCCCTTTCAGCGGGGGCCAGTTGGGAGCCGGCGGGCTGATCCATTGGCGCGAGATCATCAAGTCGGCGATGCACCTTGCAAGCCAGAACGCCACGGGTCAGGCCGGCCTTCTCATCGGCCGAGATCAGGTCATCCGACTTGAACCGTCAGCAGACGGGGCCCGCCTTGAGATGGATGACGTGCTCAGCGCAAAGACGTTGCTACCGAGTCTAGGTGAGACAGTTGCTAGCCAGTCTCTGGAGAAGGTTCGCCACTTGTTCGAGACCGAGGCAGACCTCTCACCGGCATATCACGGGCCGCGTGGAGCGGATCCGGCCTATCGCGTTTGAATTAACTCAGCGGCCCAAATGAGGATGGCGAACGAACGTCGAGGGCGACGTGGGTCACTCTCCACCCGCCGTCTCGCTTCGAGAAGGTCAGTCAATCACAGCTCAGGACACATTGCCGCCGCCACGCGCCAACAAAAAAGGGCCGGCTTTCGCCGACCCTTCTGCAATCTCTCAGGCCTCAGCCCGACAGGCTCACGCCGCGGGCTGCACCCCGGCTTCGGAGAGCCATTCGAGGATCTTCTGCTTGGGCATGGCGCCGACCTTCATGGACGACATCTGGCCGTCCTTGAACAGCATCATGGTCGGGATGCCGCGGACGCCGTAGCGCGAGGGCGTGGTCGGGCTGTCTTCAATGTTCAGCTTGGCGATGGTGACTTGGCCGGCCAGATCGTCGGAGATCTGCTCCAGCGCCGGGGCGATCTGCTTGCAGGGGCCGCACCACTCGGCCCAGAAGTCCACCAGGACCGGGCCTTGCGCCTGCAGCACGTCTTTCTCGAAGGAGTCGTCGGTGACGGTGACGGTGCTCATGGAAGCTCCTTTTGCGGTCCGGCGACAACGCGCGCCGGTCGCCTCTTGATCAGCGATGTAAGGCCCTGAGGGCCGCCGATCAACTCCTCGACCGGAGATCGGCCAGGGCCTGGGCCATCAGGAATTCTGGAACCGCCATCAGCTTCGGACCATCGGTCCACACCAGCGCCGCGGCGATGGCCCGGCCGGGGAAGACCTCGGCCAGCACCGCGGCATAGAGCGCCATCTGGCGGATATAGGCCGGATCGGCGTCTTCTATTGCGTCGGGCGAGGGCCGGTTGGTCTTGAAGTCGGCCACCAGCACGCGGTCTGCGCGCACCACCAGCCGCTCCATGCGCCCCTTGCTCTGCACTCCCCTCCTCCCCCCCTCCTCGCTCCCGCCCCTCTCCACCTCCCCCCCGCCCTCGCCCTCCCACCCCTCCTCCCCCTTCTCGTCCCCCCCCTCCCCCTCCCCCTCCCCCCCCTCCTCCCTCCCCTCCCCTCCCTCCCTCCTCTCCCTCCTCCTCCTTCCCCACCCCCCCTCTCCCCC
>CALEOQ010000175.1 GCA_937910255.1 uncultured Caulobacteraceae bacterium
GGGGTAAGGGTAGTGCGGTTCTGATCGAGGTGAGCTGGCGGGTAGTGAGGGGGGGGCGGGGGGAGGGGTGGGGGTGTTTTTTTTTTGCAAGCAGAAGACGGCATACGAGGTTACGACGTGACTGGAGTTCAGACGTGTGCTCTTCCGATCTACAGAACCGTCGTTCGCATCATGTCCGCCTCCGATTGGGGAAAGTGGTACATTCTAACAGCGGGGTTGGCCAGGGCGCGAAGGCCGGTGGGGCGCTCTGGATGGTCCGTGAGCAAGTTTGCGGCGCTCTGCGCCCAGCGGCTGGGCAGGTTTTCCGCGCTGCCGCCTACCCACCGACCTCGGCGCCGGCCTAGGATGCCGGGACGAAGGTGCGCCGTCGGCGGCTTGAGCGATTCCCCCTGACTGAAGAGCCCGCGAATGTCCTTCGCCGAACTGGCCTACCACGTGACCCCGATGGGCGCGCTCAGTCTGAGGCGACGGCGGATGCTGGCCCTGGACATCGACGTGCTGGAGGTGAAGCTCGGCGAGGACTTCCTGATGTCGAGCCTGTTCACCGCCGGCGAGCGCGCCCTGGCCCACCTGTCGATCGAGGCGGCGCCGGCCGGTGACCTCGATGTCCTCGTGGGTGGGCTTGGCCTTGGCTATACGGCCGCCGCGGCCCTGGATCATGAGCGGGTGCGCAGCCTGGCGGTGGTCGATGTTCTGGCCGAGGTGATCGCCTGGCATCGGGACGGGCTGGTGGATCTCGGGCCGCGGTTGTCGAGCGATCCGCGTTGCGCCCTGATCGAGGGCGACTTCTTCGCCATGGCCCGCAGCGGCGACCTGCCGGCGCCGGGCCGCTTCCACGTCATCGCCGTGGATATCGACCATTCGACTGAGGCCTGGCTGAACGCCAGCCACGGGGATCTCTATGCCGAAGGCGGGCTCGCGAAGCTGGCCGCATGCCTCCATCCGGGCGGCGTGTTTGGCCTTTGGTCGGACGCCGCGCCGGACGAGGTCTTCCTGGCCCGCCTGCAGGGCGTCTTCGCCCGGGCCGACGCCGTGGTGGTGTCGTTCGACAATCCCCTGCGCGAGGCGACCGAGACCTGCACCATCTACCGCGCCTGGGTCGACTGAGCCGGGGCTGCCGAACTCCGGGGCGGAATCGGTTTCCACCCCGCCGGGCGGGGGCTATGACGAGCCGACGGGCGACGGCGCGCTTTCAGGCCGCGCCCAATGGCATGAGGAGAGGGCGTGGAGCAGCAGAGCGACACCGGCGGTCCGGCCGCGACTGTGACGAAGACTCCGGTCCTGTCCCTGGTCATCGCCGTGCTCAACGAGGCCGAGAACGTCGAGGCGGTGACCGCCGACTGTCTGAACCAGCTTGCGGGAGTCAGTCCCCTGGAGATCGTCTTCGTCGATGACGGCTCCACCGACGCCACCGCCGAGGTGATCCTGGGGCTGGCCGCCCGTCATCCGGAGATCCGGCTGGTCGCCCATGACCGCCGCTGCGGCAAGTCGCAGGCCGTGCGCACGGGCGTCGCCGCCGCCCGCGCCCCCTGGATCGGCACCCTGGACGGCGACGGCCAGAATACGCCCGGCGATCTCGCCGACATGCTGGCCCTGGCCCTGGCGGCGCAAGGGCAAAGACCCCTGGTGGCCGGCGTCCGGGTGCGCCGCGACGACCCCTGGCCGCGCCTGGTGGCCACGCGCCTGGCCAACGGCTTCCGCGCCGCGGTGCTGGGTGATCACTGTCCGGACACCGGCTGCGGCGTGAAGCTGTTCGGCCGCGAGGACTTCCTGCGGCTGCCCTGCTTCGAGGGGATGCACCGCTTCCTGCCGGCCCTGTTCCAGTCCTATGGGCATCCGCTGATCAACCATCCGGTCACCCATCACGCCCGGCTGCATGGCCAGTCCAAGTACACCAATCTCGGCCGCGCCGTGGTCGGCGTCGGTGACATGCTCGGCGTGATCTGGCTGAAGAGCCGGATCCAGGCGCCGCGCGTCTCCGAGCGTCGCCCGTGACGTCAGGCGCCGCAGATCGCATGGGCCTGCGCGAGGGCCTGCTGCTGCTGTTCGCAGCCCTCGTCCTGCTGGTTCCGGGCCTGACCAGCCTGCCGCCGGTGGACCGTGACGAGTCCCGCTATGCGGTGGCCACCACCCAGATGCTGGCGACCGGCGACTATGTGGACATCCGCTTCCAGGATCAGCCGCGCTATCTGCAGCCGGCGGGCGTCTACTGGCTCCAGGCCCTCAGCGCCGGCGCCTTCACCGAGCCGGAGGCGCGCCAGATCTGGGCCTTCCGGCTGCCGTCCCTCGTCGCCGCCCTGGCCGCGTCGCTGATCACCGGCTTCATGGCCAGCCTGTGGTTCGGCCGCTGGGCCGGCCTGCTGGCGGGCCTCATGCTGGCGGCCTGCATGTCCCTGGGCTTCGAGGCGCGGATCGCCAAGACCGACGCCTCGCTGCTGGCCGCTGTGACCATCGCCCAGTTCGCCTTCATGCGGGTCTATGTCGGGGCGGCCCGCTCGCGCTGGCCCGTCCTGGTCTTCTGGATCGCGCTGGGCGTCGGCATGATGCTCAAGGGGCCGATCATCCTGATCGTCGTCGGCTTGGGCGCGCTCGCCCTGGCGGCCTGGGATCGCAGCCTGGCGCGGCTCAAGCCCCTGCAGCCGCTCTGGGGCCTGCCGCTCGCCCTGCTGGTCGCGGCCCCCTGGTATGTGATGATCGGCCTGGCCACAGACGGCGATTTCTTCCGCGTGGCGATCGGCGACAACCTGCTGCACAAGGTGGGGACCAGCCAGCAGTCCCACGGTGGGCCGATCGGCTATCACCTGATGGGGTTCGCCCTGACCTTCTGGCCCGGCGCCCTGCTGGCGGCCCTGGCCGTCCCGTTCGCCTGGCGCGAGCGGGCGCGGCCGGAGATCCGTTTCCTGATCTGCTGGATCGTCCCGGCCTGGCTGGTCTTCGAGCTGGTCTCCACCAAGCTGCCCCACTATGTCCTGCCGGTCTTCCCGGCCATCGCCACCTTGACGGCGGCGGCGGTCACGGCGCAGCGGCCCGCCGCCGGGCGGGTGCAGAAGGTGTTGTTCGGCCTCGTCCTGCTGCTCTGGCTGGCGGTGAGCCTGGCGGTGAGCGCCATGGCCCCATTTGGGATCTGGACCTATGAGGCGCGGATCGACGTGTTGGCCGTGATCCTGGCGGCGGGCGCCGTCGTGGCGGTCGGCGCGGTCGTCTGGCGGGTCCTGGCCGGGCGGCCAGACCAGGCGGTGCTGGCCGGCGTCGTGGCCGCCATCCTGGTGACCAGCAACACCTATGGCTACGCCCTGCCGCGGCTGGAAAGCCTGTGGCTGAGCCCGCAGATCGTCGCCCAGGCCCGCGCCGCTGCGCCGGGCTGTGCGTCGCCGCTGATCATCAGCGCGCCCTATCACGAGCCCAGCATGGTGTTCCTCAACGGGCCGGGACGCACGCGTCTGACGCCGACGCCAGAGGCGGCGGCCGAAGCGCTGGCCCAGGGGGCAGACTGCGCCGTCGCCGTCATCGGCGCGCCGGAAACGCCCGCCTTCCTGGCCCGCGCCGGCGCGCTCGGCCTGTCGCTCCAGCCGGCGGGCCAGGTGACCGGCCAGAACTATTCCGACGGCGAGGATCTCGATCTCACCCTGTTCGTGGCCGGGGAGGGCGACCTTGCCCCCTGATCAGGGCCCCCGCCGCCGCACGGTCGTGGCGGCGCTGGCGGTCCTGTCCCTGGTCACCCTGCTGGGGTTCGCAGCGCCGCTGCTGCCCCTGGGCGACGCCGAGGCCCTGGCCCAGACCGTGGACCGGATGAATGATGGCCCGCTGGCGCCGCTGTTCGGGGTGGCGATCTTCGCGGGCCTCGCCACCATCGGCGTGCCGCAGTTTGTCCTGATCAGCGCCCTGGTCCTGGTCTTCGGCCCCTGGGCCGGCTTCGCCTACAGCTGGACCGGCAAGATGATCGCCTGCGCCATGGGCTTCTTCGTCGGCCGCCGGTTCGGGGCGCAGCTGGTCGCCCAGTACCAGTCGCCCTCCCTGGCGGCCTTCATGGCTGGCCTCGCCCGCCAGGGGTTCTGGGTCAGCGCCGGAATCCGCCTGGCGCCCACCGTCCCCTCGGTGGTGATCAACATCGCCGCCGGCGCCACGCCCATCGGCTTCTGGCCCTTCATCGCCGGGGCGGGCGTCGGCAGCCTGCCCAAGATGGCGCTGATGGTGTTCGGCGGCGCGGCCATGATCGAGGCCCTGCGCACCGGCCGCGCGGCGGCCTGGGGTGGGGTCCTTCTGGCGATCCTTCTGTTTGGCCTGATGGCCCTGGGCGTGCGCGCCTGGCGGGCCCGTCGGCTGGGCTGACTTTGCATAAGGCGACGACAGTCCCTAGATTCTCCCGATGAGCGTCGCCTTCACCCGAGAGGAAGATTACGAGTCCCAGGCTGCTGACCTGCCGGACCGTCCGATTTCCACCCACGCCAATCTGGTCACCGCCAGCGGTCTGGCCGCCATCGAGGCCGAACTCGCCCAGGCCCGCGCCGCCTATGGCGCGGCCCAGCAGCAGGGCGGGGTCAGCGTCGATCGCACAGCGATGGCCAGGGCCACCCGCGACCTGCGCTACTGGTCGGCCCGCCGGGCCAGCGCCCAGCTCACCGAGCCCGAACCGGAGGCTGACAAGGTCCAGTTCGGCCGCGTCGTGGAACTGGAGCGCGAGGATGGACGCCGCCAGACCTTCCGCATCGTCGGCGAGGACGAGGCCCAGCCGGGGCAGGGGAGCATCTCCTATGTGTCCCCCATCGCCCGGGCCCTGATGGGCCGCAGCGTCGGCGACGTGGCGCTGGTGAACGGCGCCGAGGTCGAGGTGATCGCCGTCCGCTAGGCCCTGCGGATAACTCCGGTCGGGGACCACGAATTCCTCTGTCGCCTGAGGGGCTTGGGTGCTAACGCTCAAGCTTCAACAGGAAAAATAACGACAACCAACTTGCTATCCGCAGGCGTCACCGAGATCGGAAGAGCGACACGTAGGAATAGTGGCTAGATCTCGGTAGACGCCTTACAATCAAAAAATACACAAATACTTCGACCACACGAGCGTCGTAGAGAATACGAGTGTAGATCTAGATGGTCGCCTGAGCTTTATAACAAAA
>CALEOQ010000176.1 GCA_937910255.1 uncultured Caulobacteraceae bacterium
GGTGCATGCGTGCTGCCGTCGCTGGTGTTTTTTTTTTCAATGCTACGGCGACCACCGAGATCGACACTCTTTCCCTACCCGACGCTCTTCCGATCTACCTGGGGCCGGGCGGTGCATCTGCGCCGTCCGGCCTTTGTGATTCCACGGTCGGCTTCTCTTGTCGGCTGCGACCGCGCCTCAGGCGCTCCAGCGGCTGACCAGGCCCGTCCAGTCGGGCCGGTCGCGTTCCAGCGGCGGCTCCTTGGCGGTTCCGATCAGCACATAGCCGGCCACGCGCTCCCCGGCCTCCAGGCCTAGGATCGTCATCGCCTCAGGATCATAGGCATACCAGTCGGTGATCCAGTTGGCGCCGTAGCCCATGGCGCTCGCGCTATAGAGCAGGTTGGCGCAGACCACGGCCGAGGAGAGCAACTGCTCCCATTCCGGAATCTCCGACGGCTGCGGCCGCGAAATCACCGCCACGCCCATGGGCGGGGTCTTGAGCTTGGCGAGCTTGGCGGCGGCCTTTGTGTCATCGCGGCCAAGCGCCAGGGCCTCAAGCCGTGCGGCGAATTCGGTCTTGGCCGCCGGCTCCAGCACGATCATCCGCCAGGGCGTCAGCTTGCCATGATCAGGCACGCGGCTGGCCAGGCGCAGGAGCATGTCGAGTTCGCCAGCCTCAGGGCCCGGCGAGGTCAGGGTGAGGGCCGAGACCGATCGGCGGATGGCCAGGAAGTCGAGGACCTCCGGGCTGGCGGCGATCGGCATGGGGGTTCCAAGCGGGGAGGGCGCAGGGAGAGCGTGGGTCAAGGCGTTCCTTTTCGTAGACATGGGCGCGATTCTGTCGCTGCCATCAGCATAGCCCGTCGTTGTAGTTGAGAATATGTCGCAAAAACCGCCCTGGCTCCAGCCCCATGGTCGTCCCTGGCGCACAGACGCTCCGCGCCGTGTCTATGAAACGCCGTGGATCGCCGTGGATGAATATGCCGCCACCGCGCCCACCGGGGTCTCGGCCCCCTATGGCGTGGTTAAGTTCAAGAACCTCGCCCTGGCCGTTCTGCCGCTGCATGAGGATGGGACCGTCACCCTGGTGGGGCAGCACCGTTTTCCGCACGGGGACTACAGCTGGGAAATCCCGGAAGGCGGCGGCCCCCTGGGGGAAGATCCCCTCGATGGCGCCCGGCGCGAGTTGCGCGAAGAGGTCGGCCTGGCGGCGGGCACATGGCGCGAAGTGTTGCGCGCCCAGCTTTCCAATTCCGTCACCGATGAACGCGCCGTCGGCTTCCTGGCGACCGATCTGACCCCTGTTCCCAAGGCGCCGGACGAGACCGAAGACCTGGCGATCGTCAGGGCGCCTTTTCGCGAAGTGCTGGAAACTGCGCTTTCAGGTCATATGTTGGATATGTTGACGGTGGCGATGCTGCTGCGCGTCTACCATATGGCCCGGGAAGGGGCCTTGCCTCCGGCGCTGGCGCGTCGGGCGCTGAGCTAGGGAGAGAGCCCATGGGCCGCGAAGACGCCGCAAGGCTGGAAGTCATCGATCCGGGCCACGCCCCGCCGGTTTGGGCGGCCCTGCGCAACGAGGCCGAACGCGCCGCCCGCGATGAGGCGGCCCTGGCCTCGCTGCTGAATGCGGTGATCCTCAGCCACGACAGCCTGGGCGACGCCCTGTCCTATCAATTGGCGCGCAAGCTGGGCGACCAGGAACTGCGGGCCATGAGCCTGCGCGACATCGCCGAGCAGGCCTATGCCGCCGCGCCGGAACTGGTCGAGATCGCCGAGGCCGATCTGAAGGCGGTCTTCGAGCGGGACCCCGCCTGCAAGGGCTATGTCCAGCCCTTCCTGTTCTTCAAAGGCTTCCTCGCCTTGCAGACCCAGCGGGTGGCCCACTGGCTTTGGAGCCAGGGCCGCGACACCATGGCCTTCTATCTGCAGAGCCGCATGTCCGAGATCTTCCAAGTGGATATCCACCCGGCCACCCGCATCGGCTCGGGCGTGTTCATCGACCACGGCACCGGCATCGTCATCGGCGAGACCGCCGTCATTGGCGACGATGTCTCCCTGCTTCAGGGCGTGACCCTGGGGGGCACGGGCGCCGAGCGCGGTGATCGCCATCCCAAGATCGGCCGCGGCGTGCTGCTGGGCGCCGGCGCCAAGGTGCTGGGCAACATCACCATCGGCGACTACGCCAAGGTGGCGTCAGGCTCTGTGGTGCTAAAGCCTGTGCCCGCCCACTGCACGGCGGCCGGGGTCCCGGCGCGGCTGGTCAACTGCCCGACCTGCGACGAGCCGGCCCGCAGCATGGACCACACCCTGGCCGAGGCTGTGTACGACTACGTCATCTGACCGTAAAATCCGCCTAGTCGAGGTTTAACAGGAGGCCGCGAACGTCTAGGTTCGCGGCCTCTTCAGATTCCAAAGGAGCCCCCCGTGGACGAACGCGCCATGCGTAAAGTCGAAGGCCACCTGCGCGGCACCTTCGCCAACGCCAGGATCACCCTGGTTCCGCGCCCCAAGCAGAAGGACTCCGCCGAGGTCTATATCGCCGACGAGTTCATCGGCGTGGTCTTCGAGGACGAGGACGAGGACGGCTCCTTCATGTTCGAGATGGCGATCCTTGCCGAGGATCTGCCCTGAGGCTGTCGCCCTCGGCGGCGCCTTCAAATTAGGCTGAACAAGCTCATCCAAGCGGCGTTTGACGGCTCGTTAACTCCCACAGGTTGAATCTCTCCCGGACGGGTTCTGGGTGGGTTTCGAATGTTTGGAACTATGCAGCTTTGGGGCGGCGGTGTCGGACCGAAGTTCGACGCCGAAGCCCTGCGCCCGACCCTTCGGCGGATGGCCCAGGCGGCTCGGGCGCATTTCGCGGCTGATTCCGTAGAAATCGTTCTGCACGACGGGGATGATGCGTTCCGCTGCGGGGAAGATGGTGTTCTCCAGCTGGTGCTGGACGCCGGGCCTGAGGTGCTGTTTTCCGAGCCCCTGTGGTCGGTTTCGAAAAGGCGGAACGCCGAACTGGGTTTGACGGGCGCCGCCCTGGCGGCCAGCGCCCCGGTCCGTTTCGCCGCCGACGGCCTTCGCGGTCGCCTGACCGTTCTTGCGACGTCGCGCCCCCATGACGAAGCTCTGGCGGAAATTCTGGCCGATCTGGCTGATGGTGTGGCCACCACGGCCGGACGGCTCTACGCCGCCAGCAGCCAGGACCTGGCTCGGGCTGAAGCCGACGCGGCCGAACAGCTCCTGCTCAACATGATGGCCTCGGCGCCTGTCGCCATGGCCGTCACGGACCGCGATCTGCGGTTGATGCACGCCAGCCCACGATGGAGCCAGGAACTCGGACTTGTCGGCCAGGAGGTCGTCGGCCGGCCGGTGGCCGAGCTTCTGCCCGACGTCGCCGCGCGCTGGAGCGAACGTATCCAGGCCTGCCTTGACGGCGAGACCCTGAAGGCTGACCGCATCCGGTTCGCGACCGCTGACGGCCGTCATATCTGGGCCCGCGTGGAGGTCACCCCGTGGCGTGATCCTCAGGGGCAGATCGGCGGCCTGTTGTTCCTGTCTCAGGACATATCCGACCTGGTGGAGGCGCTCGATCGCGCCCAGCGCTCCGAAGGGCGCATGCGCCTGGCCACGGAGCTCTCAGAGATCCACGTCTATGAGCTGGACTACAAGTCGCGCCAACTGCTGAGCATCGGGGCCGAGGACACCTTCTTTAACCAGCGCCTCACCTATGAGGATCTTTATCGCGACGTCTGGGTCTCGGTGCATCCAGACGACCGGGCCATGGCCAAGGCGGCGTGGGAGCGCCATCGGGAGACGGGGGAGCCCTACCGCGTTGAATACCGGGTGGCGCGCGATGACGGCCAGGAGGTCTGGGCCTATTCAACGTCTGAGCTGATCACCGATGAAAGCGGCCGGCCACTTCGTCTCGTCGGCGCCTTGCAGAACATCACCGCCCGCAAAACGGCCGAGGCCGAGATGGCCCGCGCGCGGGACGACGCTGAAGCGGCCAACCGCGCGAAAAGCGAATTCCTCGCCAATATGAGCCATGAGATCCGCACCCCCATGAACGGGGTGATCGGCATGAACTCGCTCCTCCTGCGCAGCACCCTGGCGCCTGAACAGCGCAAGTTCGCCGAGGCGGTGCAGAGCTCGGCCGAGAGCCTGCTGGCGATCATCAATGACATCCTCGACGTCTCCAAGCTTGAGGCCGGCAAGGTCGATCTGGAGGCCATCGACTTCGATCTCACCGAGCTGGTGGAGGACGTCGCTGAACTGCTGGCCCCTCGGGCGGCCGAGAAGAGCCTGGAGATCGCCTGCTATCTGGACGACGGCGCGCAAGGGGGATTCACCGGCGACCCCACCCGCCTGCGCCAGATTCTCCTGAACCTGACGGCCAATGCGGTGAAGTTCACCGAGCGCGGCTTCGTGGCCCTCGAGGTCAAGTCCGACGACCTTCCTCAAGGGGGCCGGCGGCTTCGCTTCGAGATCGCCGATACCGGCCCGGGCCTGAGCCGGGAGGCCAAGGTCGGCCTGTTCCAGAAATTCCACCAGGCCGACGGCTCCATCACCCGAAAATACGGGGGCACCGGCCTGGGGCTCTCCATCTGCCGGCAACTGGTCGAGCTAATGGGCGGTCGAATCGGGGTGGCCGATCGGCCGGGCGGCGGCTGCGTCTTCTGGTTCGAGCTCGACCTGATCCCTGCGTCGGTGGAACGGGTCGTCGCCGCCCAGCCCTGCGCCCTGGAGGGTGTCCGGGTCCTGGTGGTCGACGACATCGATCTCAACCGGCATATCTTCCGCCGCCAGCTGGAGGCGGAAGGCGCGCTCATCGCCGAGGCCGAGGGCGGCCGCCAGGCGATGGCGCTCATGGCCAAGGCCAGGGCCGACGGCGCGCCCTTCGACATCCTGCTGCTCGACCACATGATGCCCGGCATGGCAGGCGACGAGGTGGCCCGGGCGGTTCGTGAGACCTGCGGCGTCGATCAACCTCGCATCGTCATGGCCTCCTCCATGGGCGCTCCCAGCCGGCATGAGCTGGAGAGCTGGCCGGCGATCGGAAGCGCGTCGTGTAGGGAAAGAGCGTAGATCTCGGTGGTCGCCGTCTCATTAACAAACAAAGACACCACCCACCGCCCGCGCCCCGACGCCCACCCACACGCACACCCACCCCCC
>CALEOQ010000177.1 GCA_937910255.1 uncultured Caulobacteraceae bacterium
GGAAGGTTAGGAGGGTGAGGGAGAGGAGGGTAACAGCCAAGTGGAGGAGCAGTAGTGGTCGGAGCGGGTCACTTAGGGTCTAGAAGACAGGGCGTAGTGGATGCTGGTAATGAGATTTTTTTTTTTCAAGCAGAAGACGGCATACGAGATTACGACGTGACTGGAGTTCAGACGTGTGCTCTTCCGATCTCGACATCGATCGTGGTCTGTTCGGCCCCGCCCGTGTCGAGCTCGGGCACGACCTGCAGAAGCGTGAAGTCCGGGGGCAATGTCACGGCGCCCTCCATAACGCAGAACACGGCTTGGTAAACCCCGCACCACCCTGGGAAGGCGCCGAGACGCGCGCTATAGACCCTCATGGGCGAAGAGATTGGCATGCTGAAGCGGCCCGATGGGGCCAGCCTGGCCTGGCGCCGTGTGGCGGGCTCAGGCCCGACCGTGGTCTGGATGGGCGGCTTCCGGTCTGACATGGCCGGCACCAAGGCGCAGGCCCTGGCGGAATGGGCGAGCGCGACCGGCCGGGCCTATGTGCGCTTTGACTATTTCGGCCATGGCGAGTCCGAGGGCGATTTCGCCAAAGGCACGATCACCCGCTGGCGGGAGGACGGGCTCGCCGTCCTCGACGAGCTGGCGCCGGGTCCGGTCATTCCGGTGGGCTCGTCCATGGGGGGCTGGATCGCCTGCCTCGCGGCCATGGTCAGGCCCAAGCAGGTGCAGGGTCTCGTGCTGGTCGCCCCGGCCCCGGACTTCACCGAAAAGCTGATGGGGCCGGAGATCGATGCGGCCGCCCGGCGCTCGCTTGAGGAGACCGGCGTCTGGATGCGTCCGTCCGACTATGGCGAACCCTATCCGATCACCCGCAACCTGCTGGAGGACGGCGACCGCTGGTCGATCCTGCCGGGTCCGGTCCCCGTCACCGCCCCGACGCGAATCCTGCAGGGCGGAGACGACCCGGACGTGCCTTGGCGCCACGCCCTGGAGTTGGCCCAGGCGATCAATAGCCCTGATGTGGTCTTCCAGCTGATCAAGGACGGCGACCACCGTCTGTCGCGGCCCCAGGACCTCGTCCGCCTGATCGCGGCGGTGGAGGAGCTGGTTCAGCCGCCGGCCTGAAGGATGGCGCTCAGGCCCTCGCGATAGGTGGGATAGGCCGGACGCCAGCCCAGCTCGGCCTTGGCCCGGGCGTTGGAGACCCGCTTGCTCTCCGCATAGAACCGCTGGGCCGGGCCGGCCAGGTTCGCCGCTTCCACGGGAACTTCCGGGGGGACGGGGAGGTCCAGAAGTCCTGCGGCATAGGCCACCACCTCGCTGTTGGCGGCCGGCTCGTCGTCACAGAGATTGTAGATGCCGCCGGCCCGCGGGCGGGCGATGGAGGCGGCCAGGCCCGCGGCCAGATCGTCCACATGGATGCGGGAAAAGACCTGGCCTGGCGCGACGATTCGTTTGGCCCGGCCGGCGCGGAGGCGATCGAGCGTCGAGCGGCCAGGCCCATAGATGCCGGGCAGGCGAAAGATGGTGGTGGTCAGGCCCATGCCCTTGCCCACGTCGAGCCAGTCCCGCTCGGCGGCGACCCGGCGGGCGCCCTCCATCGACTGGGCCGCCAGGCGGCCGGTCTCGAAAACCCAGCCCCCCTGGCGATCCCCATAGACCCCGGTGGTGGAGAGATAGCCCAGCCAGTCGGGAAAGGCGCCGGCCCTGGCCATGGCCGGGACCAGGGCGCGCAGGCCCGGGCATCCCTCCGTGTCGGGGGCCGCGGTGACCAGGACGGCGTCGGCGGCCTTCAGTTCGGCGGCGAGCGCTCCTGGATCGCTTACGGAAACCGCATCGACCCCCAGCGCCTTGAGCCGCTCGGCGTCCTCAGCCCGGCGATAGGTGGCCGCCAGGCTCCAGCCCTGGGCCGTCAGCCGCGTTCCCAGGGCCTGGGCCGAAAACCCGTAGCCAAAGGTGAAGAGCCGCACGGCTCTATTCCGCCGCCACCGCCTTGCCCGGCGCGCTGGCCGCGGCCGCCCGCTCGGCGTTCCAGTGAGAGTGGCAGGGGATCTTGCTCAGATCGGCGCGATCGGCATAGGCCCGGGCGATCTCGGCGACCTCCATCAGCAGGCCGTCGGCCAGCCGGATGGGATTGAGGCCATAGTCCAACAGGCACTTGTTCTCGACCACCAGGTCGTTCTCATCGGCCTCGGCCCGGGGATTGGGCAGGTGGGCGACCTCGGCGTTGGTCAGCCCGGCGATCATCTGGGCCAGGTCCCGGACCCGCCAGGTCTCGGTCATCTGGTTCATCACCTTCACCCGGTCGCCCCGCTCCGGCGGGTGGGCCAGCGCCAGCTCGACGCAGCGCACCGTGTCCTGGATGTGGATGAAGGCGCGGGTCTGGCCGCCGGCCCCATGAATGGTGAGCGGATAGCCTACCGCCGACTGCATCAGGAACCGGTTCAGCACAGTGCCGTAGTCGCCGTCATAGTCGAAGCGGTTGATCAGGCGCTCGTCCTTGCGGGTCTCTTCGGTCTGGGTGCCCCAGACGATTCCCTGGTGCAGGTCGGTGATCCGCAGGTGGTCGTTCTTGGCGTAGAACTGGAAGAGCAGGGCGTCCTGCGTCTTGGTCATGTGGTAGATCGAGCCGGGGTTGGCCGGATAGAGAATCTCCCGCTCGACCCAGCCTTCCGGGGTCTCGATCTTGACGGTCAGATAGCCCTCGGGGATCGCCGCGCCCGCCGTGCCGTAGCCATAGACCCCCATGGTCCCCAGGTGGGCCAGATGGATGTCGAGGCCTGAATCGACGATGGCCGCCAGGACGTCGTTGGTGGCGTTCAGATTATTGTCGACCGTGTAGCGCTTGTGCTTGGCCGACTTCATCGAATAGGGCGCTGCCCGCTGCTCGGCGAAGTGGACGATGGAGTCCGGCCGCCAGGTTTTCAGCAGGTCCAGCAGGGCGTCGTAGTCCTTGCCCACCGTGATGTCGTGGAAGCCGATCTCGTGGCCAGACACCTCTTTCCAGGCGGTGATCCGCGCCTGGATGTCCTGGACGGGCGTGAGGGATTGGACGCCCAGTTCGCCGTCGATGCGGCGTCGGGACAGGTTGTCGACGATGGCCACGTCATGGCCACGGGCCGAGAGGTGGAGGGCCGTGGGCCATCCGCAAAAGCCGTCGCCGCCGAGAATGAGTACGCGCATCGCCGCTCCGATCCGTACGGGTTTCATCTTCGCCAGGGCTAACAAACGCCGGGGCGTTGGGAAAGCGCCGTCGATCAGATCGGGTTCAAGAGGTCAGGGTTCAGACGTTCCGCGGGTTGTCAGAGCAGACCGGTTATCGCCTCGCGTGCAGCGCCGCCAAACGTCGGATGGCGCAGGGCGAAGGCCACATTGGCCCGCAGGAGACCGATCTTGTCCCCGCAGTCATAGGTGACCCCCTCATATTCCAGGGCGTGGAAATCCTGGACCTTCATCAGCTCGGCCATGGCGTCGGTCAGCTGGATCTCGCCGCCGGCGCCCTTTCCCTGCTTTTCCAGCAGGGGGAAGATGTCGGGCTGCAGGATGTAGCGGCCGCTGATGAACAGATTCGAGGGCTCGGTTCCCGGCGCCGGCTTCTCGACCATGCCCCGCATGCGGTTGATGCGGCCCTTCTGGCTCTCCAGGTCGACGATGCCGTACTTGTGCGCCTCGCCCTCCGGCGCCGGCTCGACGACGATGATATTGCCGCCGACCTGATCGTAGGCGGCTACGGCCTGGGCCAGGGTCGGGGTGTCGGCGGCCATCAGCATGTCCGGCAGAATCACGGCGAAGGGCTCGTCGCCAATGATGTCGCGGGCGCACCAGACCGCATGGCCCAGGCCCAGGGGCGCCATCTGGCGCACGAAGCTCATCTGGCCGGGCTGGGGCAGGTCCCGCCGGACCTCGGCCAGGATGTCGGTCTTGCCTTTGGCCTCCAGGGCGCCCTCGATCTCCGGCGAGGCGTCGAAATAGTCCTCGATCGCCCCCTGGCCGCGACCGACGACGAACACGAAGTGCTCGATGCCGGCGGCCCGGGCCTCTTCGACGATGTAGGACAGGATGGGACGGTCGAAGACATTGAGCATGTTCTTCGGCGTGGTCTTGGCCCCGGGCAGAACCCGGGTTCCCAGTCCCGCCACCGGCAGCACAGCCTTGCGAACCTTGGTGCTCATCTCGTCCTCCGTCACTGCCGTTCCGACTCGCCTAGACGAGGCGTCGGCCGAAATCCACCGCCGATCGGCGAAACACTCCCGGTTCCGGGCGCCTACGTCGCAAAGAGATCATCAAGCCGGGAACACGGTCTTGTGATGTGGCGTTTACGCTGAGGGCAATTCGCCCCAGGGAGCCAAAACCGTGAACATCCGCACGCTTTCCACATTCGCCGTCGGCGCCCTCGCCGCGGTCACCCTCGCCGCCTGTACCGACAATGATGCGGCCGACACCACCGAGGTCGCGCCGGCCGACAGCATGGCGACGACGCCGGTCGAGCCGATGGCGCCTGCCACGACCGACCCGGCCATGCCCGCTGACGGCATGACGCCGCCTCCGGTCAACGATCCGGCCGCCATGGACCCGGCCGCCACCTCGCCGGCCACCGACACCCCGCCGGCGCCGTAAGCTCGACGTGATACAGTACAGCCCCGCTCAGGCGGGGCTGTACTTGTCGGGGCGCTCGCCAAAAGGCAGGGGCGCCTCAGACCTTTTCGCTGATCCTGATCGCGGTGCGACATCCGGCGCGGATCACCGCTGACAGCAGGCTGTAGCCCGGCGCGCCATGGGCCCCTTCGTCGATGGCGAGGTCCTTGTGGGCGAGTTCCTCATCCCGGAACCGGGCCAGTTCCGCCGCTAGATCTGGCTCCCGTTCAGCCAGCTCCGCCACCTGATCGGCATAGTGCTGCTCGATGACCGATTCGACGGCCTCGGTGCAGGCATGGGCCGCCTTCTCACCCATCAGGGCGGTGCCGGCCCCCAGGGCGAAGCCCGCCAGACGCCATAGGGGCGTCAGATCGGAAGAGCACCCGTCTGAACTCCAGTCACGTCGTAATCTCGTATGCCGTTGTCTGCTTGAAAAAAAAAACGACTGCAGTCTATTGTCCAGCAGCTCCTCGCCCGTTTGCACTCACTTCAGTCCTTGTTCTGCTGGT
>CALEOQ010000178.1 GCA_937910255.1 uncultured Caulobacteraceae bacterium
TCAGGCAGAAGACGGCAGACGAGGTTACGACGTGACTGGAGTTGAGACGTGTGCTCTTCCGATCTGGGCGGGCCGTCGAGGGTGTCGGCCAGGATCGCCACGTCCCTGTGCAGGTCCTTGTCGGCCTCGACGGCGGAGACCACGGCGGCGTAGCCGTCGGCGCCGCGGACCACGAGATAGCCGCGCATCGGATCTCCGTGGGCGCGCATGCCCACCGGCAGGCCGGCGGCCCGCATCACATAGGCCAGCGGCGGGCCTTCATAGAGGCTGGGGCCGGCGTCGCCGGGCACGGTCACCTGGGCCCGGGGCAGGTCGGCGAGCGCAGCGGCGCTCAGCACCACCTCGGTTCCGTCGGCCTTCGAGATGGTCACGTCCTGGGCTGCGGCCGGGGTGACCAGGGCCAGCAGCAGGCCGGCGAGCAGAAGAGGCTTCATAGGGCGGTCTTCACCGAGTCGCGGGCGCGCATGGCTTCAAGCCAGCGGTTCACATGGGTCAGTTCCTCAGGTGGGCGGAACTTGATCATGCGGGCGAAGTCGATGGAGGCGAAGGCGACAATGTCGGCGATGGTCAGCCGGTCGGCGGCGATCCACTCGCTCTCGGCCAGGCGGCGGTCGAACAGCTTCAGCGCCCGGGTCCCGCTCTGGGCGTTGGATTCCCCGATGGCGGGGTTCTGCTTCTCCAGCACGCCCAGCGCCGGGTGGGTGTGGCGCACGGCCATCATCAGCGGGGTGGCGACCATCATCTCGGCGCGCCTAGTCCACATCTCGATGATCGCCGTCTCCTTGGGATCGCGCCCCATCAGGTTGGGCTCGGGATAGATGCTTTCCAGATAGCGGCAGATGGCCAGGGACTCGGTGATGCAGGTCCCGTCGTCCATCTCCAGCATGGGTACATTGGCGAGGCCCGCCTTGGCCAGATAGTCCGGCTGCTTGTGGGCGCCTTCCAGCAGGCTGACCGGGACGATCTCCACGTCCTCGATGCCCTTTTCGATCATGAACAGGCGGACCCGGCGGGGATTGGGCGCGCGCTGGGTGTCATAGATCTTCATGGCGACTCCTCCGGCTTTGCCCCCAGAGGTGGCGCCCTGACGCGGCGGCGGTCAAGGCGCGCCGAACACCGGCGTCGCCTCAGGCGGCCCGGCGCGCGCCTGCCGGCGAAACCGTGGCGGCGCTCAGTTCGAACCGCGCTACCGCCTGGGACAGGGCTTGGCTTTCGTTTGAGAGGGCCTGGCTGGCCGCCGTGGTCTGCTCGACCATGGCGGCGTTCTGTTGGGTGACCTGGTCCATCTGGTTGACAGCGTTGTTCACCTCATGGAGGCCGGTGGCCTGCTCCTGGGCCGAGGCGGCGATCTCGGCGACGGCGCCATTGATCGACGTCACCTGACCGAGGATCTGCTCGAGGACCTTGCCCGTCTCGCTGACCAGGCTGACGCCGCGGGCGACCTGCGCCGAAGAGGCCGAAATCAGCGCCTTGATGTCCTTGGCCGCTTCGGCCGATCGCTGGGCGAGCGCCCGGACTTCCGAGGCGACCACGGCGAAGCCGCGGCCGGCGTCGCCGGCCCGGGCGGCCTCGACCCCGGCGTTCAGCGCCAAAAGATTGGTCTGGAAGGCGATCTCGTCGATCACCCCGATGATCTGGCCGATCTGCTGCGACGAAGACTCGATCTCGCTCATGGCCGCGACGGCGTCGCGCACCACCGCGCCCGACTGCTCGGCGTTGTCCCGCGCCCGGGCTACGGAATCCCGGGCTGCATGGGCGCCCTCTGCGGTCTTGCGGACGGTGGCGGTGATCTCGTCGAGCGCCGCAGCGGTTTCCTCCAGGCTGGCGGCCTGCTGCTCGGTCCGGCGCGACAGGTCGACCGAGGCCTCGCTGATCTCGCCGGCTCCGGACCGCACAGCCGCGGCGTTGCTGGCCACGTCGCGCAAGGTGGCTTCCAGCACGCTGACGGCGCGGTTGAAGTCGGCCTTCAGTTTCTCGGCCTTGGGCGCCACCGCAGCCTGCACCCGGAAGGTCAGGTCGCCCTGGGCGATGGCGTCCAGGCCCTCGCCCAGGGCCTGGAAGGCGGCTGCATCGGCGGCGGCCTCCTCGGCCTGGCGGCGACTGCGCGCCTCCCGGTCGGCCTCAGCCTCCAGCCGCCCTTCGTCGGCTTCACGCTCCAGGCGGCGCTTTTCCATGCCGGCCTCCTGGAACTCCAGCACGGCCCGCGCCATGGCGCCGATGTCGTCCTGCCGGATGGCCCAAGGGAGCTGAAGATTGCTCTGCCCCCGGGACAGGGCGTCCATCGCCGCGCGGATGCCTCCCAGGGGGGCGAACATGCGGCGGCTGAGAAACAGGCAGGCGGTTCCGATGACCAGCGTGGCCAGCAGACTCACCACGAGCATGGCCTGCTTGGTCTGGGCTACCGAGGCCATGAAGTCGGCCCGCGGGATGCCGACATAGAGTACGCCGATCACCTTGCCGTCCTGCCCGAGGATCGGGTCATAGGCGACGAAATAGGGCTGGCCGAGAATGTCGGCCTGACCGCGATAGGGCTTGCCCGCCTTCAGCACGGCGTCGTGCACCGGCCCGGGGGCCAGGGCGGTGCCGATGGCCCGCGAGCCATCTGGCTTCTTCACATTGGTCGAGATCCGGGTGTCACCGGCGAACACCGTCGCCGTGCCGCCCACCAGCGCCTGCACCAGGTCCACAGGGGCGTAGAAGCCGTTCAGGGCCTGGTCGCCCACATAGAGCGTCTCGCCCTCCAGCCTATAGGCGTCGCCATAGCGCCCGAGCACATCCCAGGCGACCCGCATGTTGGACTCCTGCCGGGCGGCGGCCACCTTCATGGCCTCGGCGCTCATGAAGTGCGTGGTGACCAGGCTGAGCACCAGGGCGAGGCCGCCGAGGGCCACCGCCATCATGACCGCGATCTTGGTGGAGAGGGAAAGACGATCCATGACATTGGCCTGAAGCTGCGCTTTAGGCTCCCTGTCTAGGGTCCGCGGGTGGCCGTATGGTTTACGGACCTGAACGTCCGCCCAGACCGGACGATATGCCGCAGCCTGCCAATCTGATCCGGTTGTGGCGCTCAGCGCGGCCTAGAGCCCGAACAGCTCCCGGGGCATGGCGCCGACCACCGCAGCGGTCATGCAGGTGGCGAGGAAGCCGGCGATGAGGGCCTTCCAGACCATGCCGATGATCTCGGCCCGGCGCTCGGGCATCAGCACGCCCATGCCGGTGACGGTGATCCCCACCGAGCCGATATTGGCGAAGCCGCAGAGCGCATAGGTCATGATCATCCGGGTCCGCTCGCCCATGGCCTCGGCCGGGACGCCGCCCAGCTGGATGAAGGCGATGAACTCGGTCAGCATCAGCTTGACGCCCAGCAGGTAGCCCGCCTGGGGCGCCTCGGACCACGGTACCCCGATCAGCCAGGCGAGCGGCGAGAAGACCACCCCCAGCACCCGCTCCACGGTGAGCGGCGCCCCCAGCACGTCGGGGAAGGCGCTGAGCAGGCCGTTGCCGATCGCCACGAAGGACACGAAGACGATCAGAATGGCCGAGATGTTCAGGGCCACGGTCAGGCCGTCCATCGTGCCCTTGGAGATGGCGTCGATGGAGGAGTCGTACTTCAGCAATGAGCCGTAGTCGGCGAAATAGCCCCCCTGCCCCTTCTTCTCGGGCACGATGATCCGGGCCAGCAGCACGCCGGCCGGCGCCGAGACGATGGAGGCCACCAGCACGTGGGCGGCCGCATTGGGCAGCACCTCGCGCAGGATGGTGGCGTAGGCGACCATGGTCGAGCCGGCGACCGTGGCCAGGCCGACCACGATCATCAGGAAGACCTCCGAACGGGTCAGCTTGTCCAGATAGGCGCGGATGACGATCGGGCTCTCGATCATGCCCAGGAAGATGTTCACCGCGACGGCGAGCGCCGAGGCGCCGCCCAGGCCCATGGTCTTCTGGAACACGAAGCCGAAGCCCTGGGTGATCCACTTCAGGATCTTCCAGTGCCAGAGCAGGGCCGAAAGCGCCGAGATCACCAGGATCAGCGGCAGGACCTGGAAGGCGAAGACGAACAGGGCGCCAGGATTGGTGACGTCATAGGGCTGGGCGCCGCCGGCCATGTAGCCGAACACGAACTGGGTCCCCTGGGCCGTGGCCGCCGCCAGGCCATCGACGCCGGCATTGATCCCGCGCACCACCGAGCGGGCGCCCGGCAGGCCGAACAGGCCCAGCACCAGCAGGATCTGGACGGTCAGGGCGCCCAGCGCCAGGCGCCAGGGAAAGCGCGAGCGGTCCTCCGACAGGGCCCAGCAGACCACAAGGACGAGGACGAGGCCCAGAACGCTCTGGGCGTTTTCCAGTCGGAACATCAAGCCTCCCCAAGCCCGGCGTCTGAGTCGTGGCCGCCGTCGCCATGTCCTTGAAGAGCAAGGCCTTGTCCGGCGCAAGGGATGACAGGCCACAGAAAGTCCGGCGCCTCCCCTTGACGCACATTATATTGTGCACAATCTAATTGCTTGAGATTGAAAAGGAGCTCCCATGACCCCTCTCTACGAAACCAGCGCCCGCGCCGTCGGCGGCCGCGAAGGCCACGTCGAAACCGCCGATGGTCTGTTCAAGGCCGATCTGGCCATGCCCAAGGCCTTGGGCGGCAATGGAAACGGCGCCAATCCCGAACAGCTCTTCGCCGCCGGCTACGCCGCCTGCTTCGAAAGCGCCGTGCGCCACGTCGCCCGCCAGCAGAAGCTCGGCCTGAAGGACGCTGCGGTCACCGCCACGGTGCAGCTCTTCCCCAAGGAGGGCGGCGGATTCCGCCTGGGCGTGGCCCTGGCCGCCGAGATCGAGGGCCTGGATGAGGCGCCCGCCCGCGAACTGGTGGAGACAGCCCACCAGGTTTGCCCCTATTCCAATGCGGTGCGCGGCAATATCGACGTGCAGCTGACCACGACGGTGCGGTGAACCAGGACGTCACCAGGCAGGACAAGGCCTCAGAGGCCGCAGCAGGCGAAGGGGTCGATCCCCTTCGCCTGGACCTGCAACTCTGCTTCGCCCTCTATGGCGCCAGCAACCGGGTCACACGCCTCTACCGCGCGCTGCTGGCGCCGCTGGGCCTCACCTATCCGCAGTATCTGGTCATGCTGGCCCTGTGGGAGACCGCGCCGCGCAGCGTTGGTGAGCTCGGCCAGGCCCTGGATCTCGACAGCGGCACGCTCACCCCGCTGCTCAAGCGGCTGGAGGCGCAGGGTCTGGTTGACCGCGCCCGCGACCCCCGCGACGAGCGCCGGGTGATCGTCTCCCTCACGCCAGAGGGGACCGCGCTGCGGGAAAAGGCCCAGCCCATTCCCGGCGAGGTGGTCTGTCGCCTGGGCGGCGACCTGCGCGAACTCGGCGCCCTGCGCGAAGGGCTCAATGCGCTGCTGCAGCGCCTGGACGCGGCGCAGACGCCGCAGAAAACCCCTGACTCCTAGGCCAGGCGATCTGCGCACTTCATTGGCGCCAGGCTGAAAGCAAGTCGCCCGAAACGGGCGACCTTTAACCCGCTGACAGATTTTGCCACTAGAATGCCACGACGCCCGGCCATGCCCGCGCCAGACGTCCACGGGAACCCGATATGGAATCCATGCTTGAACCGGTCGCGGAGTTCATCCGCGTCAATCACGGTTGGGCCGGCTTGGTGCTGGGCCTGTTCATCATGCTGGAATCCATGGTGATTCTCGGCGCCTTCATCCCGGCGACGCCGATGCTGGTGCTGACCGGGGGGTTGCTGGCCACCGGCGTCCTCGATCCCGTCTCGGTGTTGCTGGGCTGCATCACCGGCGCGATCATCGGCGACGCCATCTCCTATTTCATCGGCCGCCGACTGGGCATGCGCGTGCTGCGCCACCGCTGGCTGAAGCGGTACCGCCGCCAGTTCGCCCTGACGCGGCTCTATTGCCGCCGGTTCGGGGTGATCACCATCTATGTGGGCCGCTTCATCGGCCCGATGCGGGCCTTCGTGCCCGCCGGCTCCGGCTTCGCGCGGCTGGCCGCCCTCGCCCTCCCGCAGCAGCTGTGTCCTCTGAACGTCCGCACGGTGCTGAACCAGACCCAAGGCGTCCCCCAGGGGACCCACCAGGGCCAGGGGCTCCACGGCGGTCTCGCGCGGGGCGAGGCGCAGCACCTTGCCCACGGTCTCACCGATGCGTTCGAGCCCGCCCTGCACCAGTTTCAGGTAGCGCTCACGGGTTTGAGGGTCCAGGTCGGGACGACCGAGAACTTCCAAGGCGTTGAGCATGCCGCCCAGCGGGTTGTTTATCTCGTGGGCGATTCCGGCGGCCAACTCCCCGGTAGCTGCCAGTCGGCGTTGGGTCATGGCCGCGGCTTCGGCCGCTCGGGCGGCTTCGGTGGCCACTTGGACCTCGCGGTTCAGACGCGCATTGAAGCCCTCAACCTCTTGCGCCATGGCATTGAAGGTACGCACCAGATCCGCCAACTCGTCCCGCCGCCGAACTTCGGGAACCCGAGCCGTGAGATCTCCGAGCCGCAGGCGCCGCGCAGCCTGCGCGAGTTGGCGGACCGGGTCGAGGACCAGCCGGTGCACGCCGAAGAACGTCGCCAGGGTCAGCAGGACAGTGGAAAGCAGGAACCAGGGTCCGGGCTGGCGCAGGATGGGCCGCACGATGGGATCCTGGCGAGGACGCAACCAGACACCCCCCCAGAGTTCGCCCGAAGCAAGACGCAAGGGGACGGCCAGCCCCCCCTTGTCGCCCACGGGCAGGCCCTCGGTCGCGGCGAGCCGGATCTGGGACAGGATCGCTTCCTGGTCCCACAGGGGCGAGCGATGCGCGCTGCCCATGGGGTTGAGGTAGACCCTTCCCAAACGCAGGTCCGCGGGTGATGGATCCTCCGCCAAGGGGTCGATGATCGCACCCGCCATCCACTTGGGAGGGGAGAACAGGGGGCAGGGTAGCAGGTACACCCAGGTGCGGAAGGGAAAGAACCCCGCACCCCAGACTTCGCCGGCGCCCTCGCCTGCCGGCCGGGTGAGCGGCATGAGCAGACCACCGCGGAAGCGGATGGGAATCTGCGCGCGCTGGGCACTGATCAGAGCCTCGCGCAGGTAGGCACTCATGTCCCGGTCGTAGATGCGTTGGCGGGCAGGCGAGAGACCCAGGAAAATCATCCGGGACATGCTGCGAGCGATGTGCACAGGCCACATGGCGCAGGCGCCCAGAAGCTGTTCGACGTTCGCGTCGCCGAAGCCCCGACCCGGGCGAGAGGGCCAGCGGCGCCCGGCCAGCACCCGCCCTCCTCCCCCCCCTTCACCCGCCCCCCCGCCATGCCCGTCCCCCCCGCCGCCCCCCCCCCCCCCCCC
>CALEOQ010000179.1 GCA_937910255.1 uncultured Caulobacteraceae bacterium
TGGCGCTGGCCTCCAGCTCTTCCAGCTGCAGCTCCAGCTGGTCGAGCAAACGGCTGGTCCGCTCAGACGACGTCCCGAACCGCTCACGCTTGAGCTTGGCGATCTGCAGCTTGAGATGGGCGATGAGCGCCTGGCTGTCGGCGCGCTCAGCCTTAGCGGCGGCGGCCTCAGCGATGGCTACGGCCGCATCAGCGCGGGCCAGATCACGATCGGCGCACGCTGCATCCCGCTCGGCCTGCATGCTCGCCAGCGCCGTCTTCAGCGCTTCGACATCGTCCGGAACAGGGGCGGCCAAGCTCTCCATGACCCCGATGGAATCATACTTTTGAGCGCGTGTGGCGCCCCTAAATGCAGGTCCCCAGAACTATTTTAGCCGCTCATCCAGCGCTGCTCGGACGCCAGGTGTGCTGGGGATTACGCCAGTCGATGCCCTCCAGCATGTAGCCCATCTGCGCCATGGTCAGCGCCACCGCGCCGCCGCTCGTCGAGGGCCAGACGAACCGTCCCCGCTCCAACCGCTTGGCGTAGAGCGACATGCCGATGCCGTCGTGCCAGAGGATCTTGATCAGCGATCCGCTCCGGCCTCGAAACACATAGAGATCGCCCGCATGGGGATCTCGCTTCAGGTGCTCCTGGACCAGCAGGGCCAGCCCCTGCATCCCCTTCCTCATGTCCGTGTGGCCCGTGGCGAGCCATACCCGTACGCCGGAGCGGATCGGTATCATCGCAGCGCCTTGAGAACCGCGCCCACCAGGGCTGGCGACGCCGTCGGGGAAATGCTCACGCGGGCGCTGGCCAACTCCACCTGGATCGCCGGACCGGCACTGCTCGGCGGCGCCGGCTCGGCGACGACCGCCTCCACGAAGCCAAGACCTGCCGCCTGCTGACGCCACTGATAGATCAAGCTGGTGGCGACATCGCGCCGGCGCGCCACATCCGTCACGACTGCACCTGGCGAAAACGCCTCGGCCAGGATCGCCAGCTTCTCCTCGTCACGCCACCTGCGGCGGCGCTCCGGACCGGTGATCAAACTGACATGGGCCATGCTGTGCAGCTACGAGCGCTCTTAAGGACGTCCTTACGAGCACAGCATCGCCATCCACCTCACCCCGACAAGGCGGCCCCCACCGGAGGCTCACGACGCGACCGCCGCGGCTCGAGTGATGCTGCCTTCATGGCCGCCATACTGCGGCGGCTGCGCCTTGGGCCAATCCGGCAATCGTACCCTCGGTTTCAACTCGCTCGTGGCGAATTGACAGCTTCTGCCAGCTCAGCCGTTAATCGTGATGGGGTGAGTACGGGGAGGGTTGAAGTTGCGTGATGTTGCAGCGTCCCAGTGCGAGTTCGCGTTTCTCGTCTATCAGGTGCTCGTTGTTGAGCGTGTCGTGACGCTCGCCCAAGCTGCGAAGGCCCTCGGCCTGACCTACGGCGCAATGCACAGCCGGGTGAACCAGCGCACGAGGTTTCGGCCCGCAGAGATCAAGCGGCTTGTGGAGACGGTTCCTGACCCGCGTCTAGTCCGCTTCTTTACCGACGAGAGCACGCACATCGTCGTGCCGCGGCCGTCAGCGCCAGCTGATCACTCAAAGTCTGTTGGCAACGCAGTCGCTGTAGCCATGAAGGAAGCAATCGATATATGGTCGGTCGCCAATCAGATACTCGCGCACGGCGGTCGACTTTCCCACAAGGAAAGATCTGATCTAATAGAGGAAGTCAAGCAAGCAGAGATCGCTATCGCTTCACTTCGATCAACTATCGAATAACGAAGAACTAAATAGATATTATGACATCAAAAAAAGAAACTGCACTTCGATCCGCAGGATACAAATCATAACGATTTAGATTGCTCTTCGGTTGGTTTAATGAACCAGCCCCTCGGGAAGGTCATAGACTAATAGGTCACGGCCAGCGCAGGCTACGCATTGGTCTGTCACATGGTATGCGGTCGCACTGGGTACTAGAATAGTCTCAACAGCTCTGCCCTCCCCGTCCCAGAACCGCACAGAGCGGTCGAGGCCAAAACTTACGACGCCAGAGCCTGCGCGTGCCACCGTCACATAGCCATCATGGGCCTTAGGGTCGCCTCGGTCCGGAAGAAGCCTCCCCTCCGCATCCCAGAACCGAACTCCGCCGCTGTTGTCCCAACTCACAAAGGCAGAACCCGCCTGAAATACTCCCAGAACATCACCAACATGGGCCTTCGGGTGACCTCGATTGAGCAGAACCCTGCCCTCAGCGTCCCAAAACCAAACGCCACTGCCCCCGCCCCAGCTCACAAAGCCAGAGCCCGCCTGAAGCACTCCCCGAACGTCTCCATCATGGGCCTTCAGGTGACCTCGGTCGGGCAGGACCCTGCCCTCCTCATCCCAGAACCGGACCTCACCGTTCTCGTCCCAGCTCACAAAGCCAGAGCCCGCCTGAAGCACCCCTCGAACATCTCCATCATGGGCCTTAGGGTGACCTCGGTCGGGAAGACGCTCGCCCTCCGCATCCCAGAACCAAATCGCGCCGTCCCGGCCCCAGCTGACAAAGCCACAGCCCGCTGGCGCCACTCCTACGACGCCGCCATCATGGGCGCCAGTTAGACCTCGACCGGAAAGAGCCGCCCCACAAGCATCCCAAAATCTAACTACACCATCTTCGTCCCAGGTTACTACTCGACCCCCGTTGGCTATGCAAAATATGAGAAGACCAGATGAGTGCGCATTCTCATGAGACCTAATAAGATTTGATCGCCCGCGCGCGACGCTAGCTCTCGCACGACTTGGGGCTGCAGACCCCGACGCCCCCCCAGTCGCTGTGTCACCAAGTAGTTGCCACAGAACGTCATCAGGCCTCGATACTCGGCTCCCATGGTAACACAAGCGAATGAAGTAATTTTCGCTTTCAGCCCACAAAGCTTCCCACTGAGAAGCACCAGGAAAATTTCTTGCATAGGCGGGAAGCCGCCGCCAGAGATTTATACCTTTGGTTAAGCGCTCTGCTCCGAACGTAAGATCTTGTACTTGGAAAGCCAAGAACTGGGGGTCTGCTAGGAGTTGCCCCGCCTCAGTCTCGCGCCCCATCGCGCATAGATGTTCTGTCAGATGATCGAGCGGGTAGGGCGGCACTTGGCGAACCCCTACTTTCTGCCAGGCCTCCATTGACCATCCTACGAGCACCTCAAGGGCTTCATTACATCGATATCTACCAGAAGGATCTAACGCCTGGCGGAAGTCCTCTTTTAGAAGAGGGTGTGAAAGGGAAAGACAGCGGAAGCCACTCTCATCAAATGAGATGGTGAGCCAACGCGAAAAGCGCATGTGGAGATCGTTCATATCAACGCCGGGCTGACCCAGGTCTGAAAGCACCGCCCCAATCTCGTCAGAGCGCAGCGGGCCCAGCGCAACCGCTAGCACCGAAAACATGGCGATCATCGCATCCGACCACGACGGCTCACCTTCAATCTTTTTCGGGGGACGTTGAATTTCGTCTCGGATGTATTTGGCGAATGTCTGCGGAAGATTGAGAAATCTACTTTCTAAAGAATGATTAATAACCGCTTCAACATCCCGAATGCCTTCCATCACGAGCTTGACTCGAAGGGGCAGACCTGCGGAAATCTCTCTAAGTCGCACGAGCAACTCAGGATGAGATTTAACTTCGAGGTCACCTATTGAAGATGTCCATTCAATCAATTCATTGTCCGAAAGCGGATCCAGATCCAACCGCAAGACGGGCGTGAAACTATTCTCTCGAGACTTCCAACTTTCTAAATAGTCAGGCCACTCCGTTCGATTAGCACGCCCCGAGACGATCACCCAGACGTTCGAAGGTAAATCTTCGAGGAAGGGCTCGATCGGACTGGCAGCCTCATCCAAACCATCAAGTACAACGATCAGACGATCATGTGGGCGCTCTTCGAGGCGAATGATCTCGGCGTACAGGTTCTGCCCCCGGACATCACTGTCCTCACCGGCGACCCGGTTCATGCCCATGATTTGCGCAGTAAGGTGCCCCAAGATCGCCGCAGGAGGGGTCGTTAATGTCCGCGTATTTGCTATGAAATGGCTGACAAGGTTGGGCTCTACGCGCCGTCGCCGTTCCACCCACTTCGCAAGCAGTGCAGACTTTCCCGAGCCTGATGGGCCTGCAATTATCAGTAGCCTCCCCCCTTCTCCGTCAACAAAATTGTCGATTTCTCGGAGATAATCCTCACGCCCAAAAAATGAATTGGAGAGTTCAGCAAAACGCAGCTCCACCTGCTTTGCAGTTTGCGCAACGCTGTGCAATCCGAGGTTTTGAAGGCCGATCTTTCGAATGATCTGATCGACCAGCTGGCCGTCGGCCAGCTGCACTAGCGCTTGTTCGATCAAGAGCAGGCGGTCGTGAGAGCGCCCTGCATGGGCAATCAAACCGTCCAACTTCGTGTCAAGCTCACTGAGTTGGCCTGAAATATTCGTCGCGTGTTCAATCAGCCCGCTGAGATATGTCGCAGCTTGCCTATGTGTTTCTCGTTGTTGACCAAAAATCTGTAGGAACAGCGCCGTTCGAACAGACTCCGAGTTTTTCACGCGGTACGCAAACCACGCTTGTGCAGCGACGAGCCAGCCTGTCTGATCCTCCGATAAGAAGGTCGCTTGAAATGCACTTGGGATCTCGATCCTGTTCTTCGCCAAGGCTAGCCGAAGCTCTTCGAGGGTCGCCCTCGCTGACTCTGTCGGCACTTGATCAAGTGGGATAAAGGCTCCCGCTAGATGGATGCCGTTGGAGACTTCGTCGCTAACCTCGATCGTCGCAGCCTCGTCGGCGAGACGCTTCAGAAAGTCGTCGCCAGCCACCTCTTGGCGCGCTTGCGCGATCCACCTCCGCACAGGGGCAGCAAACCTTTCCCCGCTCGTTGGCCCCGCGCCGAAACGAATTGACCTCTGCGCTTTGACGTACTGATCCACCAGCGTGGCGACGCCATCAATCTGGGCGCTCCGCAATGCCCGGGCAAGGTCGTGGTTTGGGGGGGCCTTCCTGCCGGCCTTAGCCGCGCCCAGCAACGCGCCCACTGCTCGAAGGCTCGACTTGAGGCCATCGCTCGCGGCCTGACCGCTGACCGCCTTTGAGACTTCGGAAATAGCAGTGATGCCGACAGCGAGGATGCCACCTGCTGCTGCCTGTGGAAGTGCACATGCGCCAACAACGCCGCACACGCCGATGCCTAGAAGGAGCGCGCCCTTTAGGCCAAGCTGCGCTCCGTGACGTTCCAGGTCCAGAACCATCCGCCCCCCTCCCGCCGGAAAGCTTCGGTCAAGAATGTGGCGCGCTCAAGCCTCAAGAGAGATTAATCTTGATAGGGCAAGGGTCATTCTGCTCTTGCGCGCCGCGGACTTTGGCGATTAGGAACCGCCGCCTTCAGTTCCTTCAGGGCGTCCCCCAAAATCATGGTCCGATAGAGAAAGCCTTCGAGTGTAGAAACCAGGGTGCCAAGTTGGTCAGGCGTGGGCCGCCAACCTCTGTGAGCTGCAGCGCCACCAGCATCGGCCAACACTGAAAGGCTGGCGTGCTCGGCACCACCGATGCTGCCTTTTGCCTCTAGACTGGCTAGCTTCTCTGCGAAGGTTTGGTTTGGGTCAATTTCGAGCAGCTCCGATGCTCGGTCAAAGATCGTACGCACGCCGATGGCCGCGAGCACGCGAAGGTCGGCATTCAGCGCCGCGTACAGCTCGTCTATGAGGCGGCTCAAATCGGGATCGATGGCAAAGGTATGAGCCCACTCAGGTGGCGCTCGCTTGGTCGGCGCGGGCCAATAGGTCATGCGTTCGGGATAGTGAGTCACCCATTCGCCATTCTCGTCCCGGTGGTGGTCTTGATCCTCGGAATGACTCTCCGCCCGCTGCACGTAGACCACCTCGCATCCCCGACACTTCAGGATGCTGTGGCGAACACAACCGTCCACATAGCCACCGGACCATGTCTCTTGATGCGCGGCGATCACATCTGCAAAACGACCAGCCCCGCAGCTCGGGCAATGCCCTTTGACCTTCTCACCCGCCATACAATCAGCATAGCAGCGGTTGTCTCGCTGCGCACCTCGAGGACTGGACCATAAGTTCTAAGTTCTGCGCCGTAGCGCAGAACTTATTTGCCTAGCCATTTTGATCCGGCTTATGAGCTAGGTGTTCGCCACACCTAACTTCTGAGCCACATGCGCATCGCCTATTACCGTGTCTCCACCGCCGATCAGAGCATCGAAGCTCAGCGCCAAGCCATGGGTGGCGGCTTCGACCGAGAGTTCGCCGACGAGGGGATCAGCGGTGGGACTCTGGCCGCCCAGCGCCCAGGCTTCGCGAAGCTGCTGGACATCGCGCGTGAGGGCGACACGGTCTCGGTCTATGCGGTGGATCGGTTGGGACGCGACGCGCTGGATGTCCAATCGACCGTCCGGCGCCTGCTCGACATGGGTGTGGCTGTTGAGGTCCACGGTCTGGGCGTTATCGCCAGGGGCGTCGGGGAACTCATTCTGGCTGTCCTCGCCCAGGTGGCGGATCTCGAACGTCGGCGGATCGCCGAGCG
Source organism: uncultured Caulobacteraceae bacterium (assembly GCA_937910255.1). Taxonomy (GTDB): domain Bacteria; phylum Pseudomonadota; class Alphaproteobacteria; order Caulobacterales; family Caulobacteraceae; genus Phenylobacterium. Next base: position 6,544 of record CALEOQ010000179.1, read on the forward strand.
GACCGCCAGTGGGCGCGAGGCTGCCAGGGCAGCTCTGCTCGCTACCGGCAAGACCCACCGCGGCAAATCGAGCCTCGGCCGGCCAAAGGCGCATGACGCCGCCGCAGTTGTTGCCTGGCGAAAGACCCACGGAGCCAGCATCAAAGAGACTGCCCGGCAGTTCGGTCTCTCGGAGGCGACGGTGAAGCGGTATGCGCGGGCAGGCGACTGAACCGCAGCCTCAGGACATTGCCTCCGCGGTCAGCACGACACCCGCAGAGGCGAGGATGGCGACAATGCGCCAATCGCACTTGACCCCACTAGCCGGGCGTCACGATCAATGGTTGTATTGACGTATAATTAGGCAAGGCGGTGGGGGCTGGTTTCCAGCACGCTTTCCCTGCCACACCTCTTCCCTCTAGCGAGTTCCATTTTCATGCCCACGGTGCGTTTCGCAGGTCCTCCCACAGTCAAGTACGTATCTGAAGGAGCAGGCTACCTCGAGCACCAGATCCTTCTATCCGAGGCGACTAGCCTCCCGGTTTCGATCACCGTCGAGGGGCCGGCGTACCGGCAAGGCGACATGGACGTCTCGACCCAGACGCTGACGTTTCAGCCGGGACAGACCTCTATGACTTGGCGGGTGGCGATCAACGAAGACGCCCAGTATGAAGGCAACGAGGTCTTTGGCTTTCGCATCGCCTCGGCAACGAACGCCACCGTCGATATGTCGGTTGAGGGCGTCACGGCCGTCCGTGAGCTGCTTGGCTACATCGTCGACAATGATGCTCCGGCGGGACCGACCGTTCGTTTCGAAGGCCCACCTTCGGTAAAATACGTGTCCGAAGGCGCCGGATACCTCGAGCATCGCATCGTCCTCTCCCAGGCCTCCAACTCCCCGGTAACGGTCACTGTGGAAGGTCAGTCATACCGGCAGGGAGACATGGATGTTTCCACGCAGACTCTGACCTTTCAGCCAGGGCAGACTTCTCTCACGTGGCGCGTCACGATCAACGAAGATGCCCAATACGAGGGCGATGAGGTCTTTAGCTTCCGCATTGCCTCCGCCACAAATGCGGTGGTCGACATGTCGGTCGAGGGCGTCACCTCCGTCCGTGAGCTGCTTGGTTACATCATCGACAACGATACGCCGACAGGGCCAACTGTTCGTTTCGAAGGTCCTGCTTCGGTAAAATACGTGTCCGAGGGCGCCGGCCATCTCGAGCATCGGATCACTCTCTCCCAAGCCTCCAACCTACCGGTGACAGTCACGGTGGAAGGGCCTGGTTACCGCCAGGGAGACATGGATGTTTCGACCCAAACGCTGACGTTTCAGCCAGGACAGACGTCTCTCACGTGGCGCGTGGCGATCAACGAGGACAGCCAGTACGAGGGCGATGAAGTTTTCAGCTTCCGCATCGCCTCTGCCACGAACGCTACAGTCGACATGTCCTTCGATGGTGTCACGGCAGTCCGCGAACTGCTTGGCTACATCGTCGACAATGATGTGGTGAACGGGACGCCGGGAAATGACCAGCTAACGGCCGACGCGAAGGGCTCGGCTCTTCTTGGTGGTTCTGGCAACGACACAATTACCGGAGGAACTGCTCAAGACTACCTACGTGGTGACGAGGGCAACGACCAACTCGCGGGTAGCGACGCCTTCGATGACCTTCACGGGAACATGGGTGACGACACTGTCTCGGGCGGCCGGGGAGACGATTGGGTCGTGGGCGGCAAAGATCAGGACCTGCTCAACGGCGACCAAGGCAACGACATCGTCTACGGCAACATCGGCAATGACTGGTGCGACGGCGGCGAAGGCAATGACATCGTCCGTGGCGGACGGGATAATGATGTCGTGTTGGGCCAGGCAGGCAATGACTGGCTTGCTGGTGATCGCGGCTCCGACACTCTAACTGGGGGCTCGGGCGCGGATATCTTCCATACATTCGGCGACGCAGGCCTTGATGTGGTGACGGACTTCAACCGCGCTGAGGGCGATCGTGTCTTGTTGGCCCCAGGCACGACCTACAATCTCACCCAGCTCGGCTCGGACACCGTCATCGACATGGGTGGTGGAAATCAGATGATCCTGGTTGGTGTCTCGATGCAGAGCCTGACCGGAGACTGGATCATCGGCGCATAGGCACGCCCGGCCGGCAGCAACCCCTTTGTCGGCTTCCTGCTCATTAAGGAAGCCTCTCACTAGGTAGCGTACCGGGCAGCGCCGCGCCTCATTAGGCTGGCCTAGCTCGAAGCCTTGGTCACTTCCTTCAGCAGCACCTCAGCCTGCGCCAGCACCGTCTGGACCGCGCTGTCGGCGAGGTCTGGCGGGTACCCGTAATGGCGCAGGATCCGCTTCACCAGGATCCGCATCCGGGCCCTGGCGCTCTCGCGGTGTTGCCAGTCGACGGTGACGTTGGCGCGGAGCTGCTCGAGCAGTTCGTGCGCGATCACCCGGAGCTTTTCGTCGCCCATCGCCTCCACGGCGCTCTCGTTCTCCGCGAGGGCGTCATAGAAGGCCAGCTCCTCCGGGCTCAAGCCATGCTCTTCGCCCCGCTGGTAGGCCGCCTTAAGATCGCGGGCCATGGCGATCAGCTCCTGGATCATCTCCACAGCTGACAAGGCTCCGGCGTGATAACGGGCGACGGCCTCCTCAAGGCGTGCCGAGAAGGTACGGCTCTCGACGACGTTGGTCTTCGAACGACTGACGATCTCCCCGTTCAACAGCTTCCGCAGCGCCTCCAGAGCGAGGTTCTTGCGCTCCATGCCCTGGATCTCGACCAGAAATTCGTCAGACAAGATCGAGATGTCGGGCGTCTGGATGCCGGCGACCTTGAGCACGTCGACGATCTCCGTCGAGGCTACGGCCCGGTCGATGAGCTGCTGCACGGCGAAGGCTCGGTCCGCGGCGCTGATCTTGCCGGTCAGCGTGGTTTTGGCGATGGCCGCCCGCACCGCCTGGAAGAACCCGACCTCGTCGCGGATTTCGCGGGCCTCGTCGCTGGCTGAGGCCAGGGCATAGGCCTTGCCGAGTTCGAGGATCAGGTCCTGGTAGCGGCGGAACGCCTTCTTCTTGTCCTCGGGGGTCTTGGCTTTCGCGGCCTCGTTCTCGCTCCATTTCAGGGCCCAGTCGATGGCCCCGGCCAAGCAGCTCAGCCGCTGTATGGGCGCGCCGGTGATCCCCGGCATGTAGTCGAAGCCATGGAAGATGCCGCGTACGATCTCGTAGCATTCTAGCAGGGCGGCGACAGCGGCCTCCTCGTCGATCCCGGTCTTCTCCCGATCAGAGGCGGTGTACTGACCCAGGGCTGAGCGCAGGTTCTGGGCAATGCCGATATAGTCGACGATCAGGCCGCCGGGCTTGTCCTTGAACACCCGGTTGACCCGCGCAATGGCCTGCATCAGGCCATGTCCGCGCATCGGTTTGTCGATGTACATGGTGTTCATGCATGGGGCGTCGAACCCGGTCAGCCACATGTCACGGACGATAACCAGACGCAGCGGGTCATCTGGCGAGCGGGCGCGCTTGGCGAGGTCATCGCGCCGCCGCTTGTTGCCAATGTGCGGTTGCCAAACCAACGGGTCTGACGCCGAGCCGGTCATGACAATCTTGATGGCGCCTGTGGCGTCATCGTCGGAGTGCCAAGCCGGCCGGAGTGCGACGATCTCATTGTAGAGGTCGACGCAGATCCGTCGGCTCATGCAAACGGCCATGGCCTTGCCATCCAGGCCGTCGATGCGGGCCTCCAGGTGCTCAACCAGGTCGGCGGCTATGAGCGACAATCGCTTACTGGAGCCGACCAGCGCCTCCACGGTCGACCACTTGGCCTTCATCCTCTCCGCCTCGGTGAGGGTCTCATCCTCCACCAGAGCTTCGACCTCGGCGTCGATCGTCGGCTTTTCGTCTTCGTCCAGCTGGATCCTAGCCAGACGGCTCTCGTAGTAGATCGGCACTGTGGCGCCGTCCTCGACCGCCCGGCTGATATCGTAAACATCGATGTAGTCGCCGAAGATGGCCGGTGTGTTCACGTCAGCCGCCTCGATAGGCGTGCCGGTGAAGCCGATGAAGGAGGCGTTGGGCAGGCCCTGGCGGATGTAGTGGGCGTAGCCATAGCGCCTGGCGCCGGTCTGCTGGTTCAGCCTGGCGTCGAAGCCGTACTGGCTGCGATGGGCCTCGTCGGCCATGACGATGACGTTCCGCCGATCGGTCAGCTGCGGGAAGGCCTCCTCCCCGCTCTCAGGCGAAAACTTCTGCACCGTCGTGAAGATCACGCCGCCTGATGTCCGCTCCAGCAGAGTCTTCAGGTCCTCCCGGCTCTCAGCCCTCTGGGGCGTCTGGCGGATGAGGTCCTGGCATAGGCTGAATGTCGTATGGAGCTGGTCGTCCAGATCGTTCCGGTCGGTCAACACAACGACAGTCGGGTTCTCCAGCTCGGGGGATTTGACCACGAGCCCCGCGAAAAAGGCCATCAGGAAGCTCTTCCCTGACCCCTGGGTGTGCCAGATCACGCCGATCTTGCGGTCGCCGTCAGGACGGCTGGCTTCAACGGCCTCGCGCAGGGCCTTCTGGGCCCCGAAGAACTGGTGGTAGCCGGCGATGATCTTGAACGGCCCCTCGCCCTTGTCGCCGAACACGGTGAAGTCGCGGATCAACGCCAGGAAGTGGGCCTTGGCGAAGACCCCCCGTAGCAGGGTTTCAAGTTCTGGCGTGCCGCGATGGGCGAAGTCCTCCCCCGTCACCGTTCGCCAGGGCATGAACCGCTCCTGGTCGGCCGTCAGCGAGCCAATGCGGGCCTCTACGCCGTCTGAGGTCACCAACACGGCGTTGGTGCGGAACAGGCTCGGGATCTGCTGGCGATAGGTCTGCAGCTGGTGGTAGGCATCGGCGATCGTGGCGTTCTCGGTGGCGGCGTTCTTCAACTCGATCACCGCGAGCGGCAGCCCATTGACGAACAGCACCAGGTCCGGCCGCCGATTGTTGCGCCCCTCGATCAGGGTGAACTGGTTGACCACCAGCCAGTCATTGGCGTCGGGATCACTGAGGTCGACCAGCCATACCTTGGCCCCGACGATCCGGCCATCGGCCGCTCGGTATTCCACATCGACGCCATTGGCGATCATCCGGTGGATCCGGCGGTTCTCCTCCACCAGGGACGGCGTCTCGCTGGTGACAAGCTGACGGATCGCCTCGTCTCGCGCCCCTTCAGGCACCGTTGGGTTGAGCCGCTCCAAGGCGGTCGAAAGGCGCTTGATCAGCAGGGGTTCGGAGAACGACTGCCGCTGGGGCGCAGGGCCATCCGGGGCGATCGATACGCCATGAAGGTGGTTCCAGCCGAGATCCTTGAGGATTTCGATCCCGGCGTGCTCGACGACGTCCTCGGAAAAGCCGCTGGTCATAGGGCTGAGTGCGGCTTGTTAAATGGCGCAACGTCCCACACTTCGTGGGCGAGGCGGGTCAGATAGTCCTTACGGCTCTGAACGGCCTGAATGTTCCAGTCGGGGAATGACTGAAGCCGTTGGACGGTCTTAGTGATCCGGTCAGCAACACCAACCTCCTGACCATCCTTGCTGCCCTGGCAGCGCGTCAGCAGGAACTTCGAAGAGGCGTAGATCGGCGCCTTGTAGGAATACTTCTGGTTGGAGATCGCCCGGTTGATGGAGCTTTCGAGGAGAAGGAGGTTGCCGAGGCTCTGGACGATGTCTGGGTCCTTCGCGCCCTCCCCAAACTCGGCGGCGGCCTCTGCCTCAGCACCGGCCGCCAGAATGTGCTCGATATCGTTGGACCCCGCCGTGTAGTCGGCGAGGTTGCTCCGCCCTTCGCTGGGGCCGTAGGCCAGCAGATCGACATGCTGGGTCAGCTTCGCCAGCACATACTTCAATCGGAACAGGCGCGTGTCATATGTGTGCAGGCCGACGATCGAGAGGCTGAAGTCGAGGCTCAGGTCGTTCCGCTCGGACGCGAACGCCTTCTCGAACTCATCGAACCCGCCATCGCCAGCCTTTGATAGCCGGTGGGCCGCATCGACGATCCGCCTCTCATAGGCTTTGCCCGGCGTGCCCGTGATCAGCCACACGAACATCGTCTTTTCGGTTTCGTCGGCCAGGCGAGTAAAATTCGCCGCAGAAAGCTTGCGGCCGGCGAGCAGCAGGATGAAGTGCTGCTTGATTGCCCGTCCGCCGAGGATCTGAGTGTTGGTGACACCCGGTTCGACACCCCCATTCGCGTTTCGGCCACTAGCAAAATTGGCATAGGCCTTTGCCGCCGCGAGCAGTTCATCGGCGAACTTGAGCGGCGCCTCTGCGTGTCCTGTCAGGCTCGCATTCTTCTGGAACCAGTCGTAGATCCCGTCCTCGCGCAGATTGCTGTCGAGGTCGTAGGTCGCCAGAAGGTAATATCGCAGGAACCGGAGGGGCTTCTCGCCGGCCTGGTACAGGGCGTCTGTCAGCTCCTTCCATCGCGCCTTCAGCTTGGTGAAGTCGTCCGGGCTGGCGTTCATGAACAGGAGGTTCTTGAGGAGGTCCATCGCATCGAGGCCAACCCCGCGATCGTTGATCGTCTCGAATATCTTCAAGGCTTTGGCGATCGTCGGCGTTTCGATCCGGATCACCTTCACCTTGTTCACGAGGTAGCCGTAGAAGCGCGTGATCTGGACCGGGTCGTCCTTGAAGTACGCCCTCAGGAAGTCGCGCACCTTGTCATAGGCATTGCCGATATTGCGGATCGAGCGGGTTCCGTCGCGCTTCGCAGAAGCCGCCTCGCCAGCGGCGTAGGCTTCAAGGATGCCCTTGGCGTCCTCGTACTGGAGATCGAGCCGGAGCCGGCGTGTGGTCGCGCCCTGCCAGTCTACCGAGCTGGCTGCGATCTGGGTCTTGAGTTCCTCTGGAACGGGGGCGCCCAGGTCCACAAGCGCGTCTCGAATGGCGCAGATGGTCAGAAACGAGGTCGTCGTGCGCTGCTGACCGTCCACCAGCTCAAACACGTCGTCCTCGCCTTTGCAGACGACGATTGTGCCAACGAAATATTCGGGCGCGAAATGCTGGGTCGCATTCTCGTACTCGGTGAAGATGTCGGCCAGAAACTGATCGACCTCCTCTCCCCCCTCACCCTTCGGGTTGGTTTCACCCCAGACGTACTCACGCTGGTAGTCGGGAACACGATAGAAGTCCTGAAACAGACGCTTCAGGGTCATATCGGTCGAAACGATGCTTTGTTCTGCCACGCGTGTCCCCCCAAGGACGGTCTCTGACGTACTTCACGCCGATTAGGCCCGCCGTCTCTCCGCGGGCTTGTGGCTCGCCAAATCACGACAAGCGACGTTGTGGCTCACTTTCGTCATTTCATGAGCCCCAACCTGATTTGATGCGAATGGATGAGCCCCAAAACGCTTCACGCCCTTCGTCGATGTTGAGGAGGCGGCTGGCGCACGACTTCGCGCCCGCGCTCCGTACCATCGGGCAGAGCCGAAGCCACTGAGCGGATCCAGCCCGGGGCGTTCGACATTGCGAACGGAATGTCATGAGCGATCACACGCCACCTGCTGCCGATGCAGCAAGGAGCTGATCGAGGATTTCGCCCAGCTGAGCCAGTGAGTCTGGAGCGAAGCATATTAGGTCAGCATCTGCGAGCTGAGGCATCGTCTTCAGGGCACTGTGCCGGCCATAGACCGGGTGCCCGTCACTGCCAAGTCTGCTCCAGAGCTTGGAGCCAGGTGATGGCGTCTGAGCTATAGCGCCGCCCACCAAATGACCGGCCACGTTCGCCAGCACCCAAAGGTTCGGACGGCTTTCAGAACCCCGCTCAAACATTACCTCCAGAGGCGAGCCGCCCGGCGCTACAAGCATGTAGCGGCGCGCTTTGCTGTCCTGGTGTTTGACGGGGTGTTCCTCACAGAGGGCGTCCAGAAGCGCAACAGCGGCAGACTTGATCAGCGCGCGATCCGTGCTCATGCGGCGATCTCGCAGTTCACGTCACCTACCCTAATCTCCCCCGACATGAGGCGGGGCAGGAGGTAGTCGCGCATTTCCGCAAGGGTGCGGCTTTCGGCGCGAAGCGCCAGACTCCGCCTCAGCACCGGGTCTACCAGCTCCTCAAAGGCCGCGAAGGCTCCAGGGTCGCCAACGACCAGCTTCGTTTGAAGCAACGCTGGCGGCGAGATGCGCTGATGGCTCTTCGACGTTCCGGTGACCATGCCTTCCATAATCTGACGGACAGTCGGGTCGCGGAACAGGAAGTAGAGAAGCCCTCGCCCCGCCGCCGGCTTCGGCGTGAAGACAAGGAACTCTGTGGAAGCGACCTGAGGTGCCCCAACGTAGTCATTGGGAGCCCAAACGCGGAGAATTTCGGGATTGAGCTTCGAGACCAGCACCGCTCCCGGAGGAACTAGAACCTTGTTACTCTTGATACTGGCACCTGGGTCACGGGCAGGTTCTTGACCCGCATCATAGGCGGGCAGGCTGTAATGCTCGAACAACGTTTGTGGGGATTTTTGCGGGTCGACAGCGCCCTTGCAATGGGTGGCGACGTCGGACAGCGCCATGAGACGCCACCCTAGCGGAAGCTCGTCCTCACCCAATGCCGCCGGAAACAGCGCCACCAACTCCGCCGCACGGGCGGGATCGGGCGTGAGGCCGCCCATGATGGCGATGGGGTCGGTGGCGCCGGCGAGCTTGCGGCGCACGGGGCCGAAGTCGACGAACCAGTCGCGGAAGATCGCCTGGGCCATTGCCTCCAGCGTCTCGTTCATCCGCCTGTTTAGCTCGATCTTGTCGTCGAGCGAGCCGAGAACGCGACCTATTGCTACCTGTTCGGCGAAATCTGGCAGCTTGATGGGAAGCGCGCCAAACGTACTCTTGTTCATAATTGGCTGGGCAGCGCCGCCAGCCAGGTTCCTGATCTCCGCCCGGCGAGCTGACAGGTTGTAATATACATAAAGCGGATCAATCCCCGCATTTAGTATGATCGTATTGATCTGCTGATTGGTAACGAAATCGCCCCGAACGACCGCGGACTTTCCCATGTCGGAGCCGATGCACGAGACGACCACTGCTGGCCCTTGCACTCGGGATGATCGAACAACCTGCGCTCCAGCTTCGGTGAGGCATCTAAGAGTGCGCTCAATGCAGCGCCGTCCGTCCATGTCGGATGGCGTTACGAATGGAACTGCTCCGCCGTAGTTCGACTGGTCGCTCGTCGGCGGTGTCTTGCCCGTCACTATTCTACCAATGTCGGAGAGGCTCAACGTGCGCATCTCAGGGCTCTAGTCCGGCCAGCGCGGCCTCAATCTGAGCTTCGAGCGCATCACCCTCTTTGAACTGCTGGGCCAGCTTCGCCCGGAGGCCAGCGATCCGTTCAGCAAATTGGACGTCGTCTTCTTCCTCGTCGGCGGCTCCAACGTACCGTCCGGGATTGAGCGCATAGTTGTACTCGCGCAGTTCGTTCAACCGAGCCGACCGGCAGAACCCAGGCTGATCCGCGTATGGCTCTAGCCCCAGGGCTGCGACGGTTTCCGGCCTTCCGCGCCAGCTGTGATAGGTCTTCGCAATGGTTTGGATGTCGTCGTCCGTGAACTCCCGCCGCGTGCGGTCCACCATGTGGCCAAGCTTGCGGGCGTCGATGAACAGGATCTCACCCCGGCGGTCACGGTGACCGTTGGCGCTCTTGTCCCGGGCCAGAAACCACAGGCAGGCGGGGATCGGGGTCGAGTAGAAGAGCTGGCCCGGCAGGGCGACCATGCAGTCGACGTGGTCGGCCTCGATCAGGGCCTTGCGGATCTCCCCCTCTCCTGACTGCTGGGACGACATGGAGCCGTTGGCCAGGACGACCCCGGCTGTGCCCCGTGGCGCCAGGTGATGCAGGATGTGCTGTAGCCAGGCGAAGTTGGCGTTGCCCTGAGGTGGCGTCCCGAAGGTCCAGCGGGCGTCGCCTTCCAAGCTGCCCTGCCACCAGTCCGAGATGTTGAATGGCGGGTTGGCCATCACATAGTCGAACTTCAGCCGGGGGAACTCGTCCCGGATGAAGGAGCCCTCGTTGTTCCATTTGATGTCGGCGTCGATGCCGCGCACCGCCAGGTTCATTTTGCAGAGCCGCCAGGTGGTGTGGTTGCGCTCCTGGCCATAGATGGCGATGTCGGACCGCTTGCCCTGGTGCTCCTCTACGAAGGCCTCGGACTGGACGAACATGCCGCCTGAGCCGCAGCAGGGGTCGTAGACGCGGCCCTGGGTCGGCTCGAGCATGGCCACGATGGTTCCGACCACCGACCGCGGTGTGAAGAACTCGCCGCCCCGCTTGCCCTCGGCGCCGGCGAACTGAGAGATGAAGTACTCGTAGGCGCGGCCCAGCAGGTCGCGGGCTTCGCCGTGCTTGCCGATCAGGTCGATGTTGGAGAAGAGGTCGATCAGCTCACCCAGCATCGTCTTGTCGAGCTGAGGTCGGGAATAGATCTTGGGCAGCACGTCCTTCAGGACCGACACGTTGGCCTGCTCGATGGCCTCCATGGCGTTGTCGATCAGGCCGCCGATATCGCCGCGCTTCGTCTGCTTGGTGGCGACGTCCACGAACTCGATCTCAGGGCGCTTGGCGTTGGCCTGCAGGTTGGGCCAGCGGGCCGCCGGCGGTACCCAGAAGACGTTGGCCGCCAGATATTCCTCGGGGTCTTCCGGGTCGGCGTAGGCCTCGGCCTGGAGCTTGGCATACTGCGCCTCGAAGGCCTCGGAGATATACTTCAGGAAGATGAGGCCGAGGGCGACGTGCTTGTATTCTGACGGCTCCAGGTTGCCCCGCAGCTTGTCGGCCGCCTTGAACAGCTCCGCCTCGAAGCCGAGATCGCCGCCGTTGCCCGGCTTGGCCGCCTTCGCTTTCGGCGGCCGTTCCGCCGCCCGGGCCAGCTTGGGTTTGTCGGTAGGGGTTGCCTCGTGATCCGCTAGGGCCACTGATCCGCCTCGCCCCCGGCCAGGCTTGATCAAACCGGCATCGATGAGCGCCAGGCGCACGCCGTCATAGGTGGACTCGTCCCAGCCCAGGACCTCACGCAGCCGACCATTGCCGGCCGAGCCCCCGAGGGTCTCAAGCTCCTTCAGAAACTGATCCTGCACGCTCACGCCCCCCACTCGCTAGCCTCCGTTGCCGACGCGACGGAGCCGAGGCTCCACGAGTCGCTCGGCCAGCCGTAGCAGACGGCCGGCGATCGCCGCCAACGCGCCGAGTTGAGATCTCAGAGCATGCAGATGTGACAAGGCCGGCCCCCCGAGCCGCCACGCGCGACTCCCGGTGCGGCCACGCTACCCTCATCACGACGCAGCCGACAACCGTCACAACCGGGGCGTGCCCCTCGCGGCTGACCGACCAATAGCACTCAGCATGCCAAAATTTTCCCGGGGTGAATGTGGGATGGTCAAGTCTAAGCCACTGTTTGGAAAGGGTAAAAAGGGTGTACCCCTTCTCTCCGAGCCCCGCCTTAAATCCCGGCCTGCCCGTATTTTTGAATTGGTCCTGAAATCAGGGCTTTGGATCAAACGATACGGGATAACCAACCTTGCTGACTGTCAAAGACGTGCTGCGCGGGATCAATCGCTACTGGGCCACAAAGGCCGACGAAGGACGCTCCTCGCTGGAGATCCTGGCATGGCACGCCGCGGCGGAGCTGGCCTCTTTCGTCGAGCTGACGACGGAGCCGGCCGACCTGCACATCATCGCGCCCAAGACCTATCAGGTCCTCTGGGGCCTCGAGGCCTACTTCGCCGACATCGGCCAGCTGCCGCCGCAGGAAATGGCGCTGGTGAAGGTGATGATCGATCGCGTGAACGCCGGGCTCACGCCACGCGGCGACGAGACCAAGTAGGTCGATAAGGTGGCTGGCGGTCCGCCGACCAGATGATGGTGGGCTGCCAGCGCGTCTTGCCGCGGATGCGCGGTGCGAGCGGCGAGGATCGCGGCCGCTCTCCGCTCAAGAACCCACACCGCTGCGAGTGAGCCTGGCCTGTTCGGGGCAGAGAGATGGGTCTGGCAGGGCAATCGCCGCCACAGACTCTGAAAGCCGCCAGGACGGCCGCAAGCATCAGGGCGCTACCCATGCCCCACCCAACCCCGAAACACCCATCCTGAGGGATCCTGGAGTCATGCAGAGGGATGCGGGTTCGGCACACGCGGGTTGGTCTCGTGACCTGGACCCATCGAGGCCCAGATGCGTCGAAGCGACGGAGGCTACCAGTTGGTCAAGGCGCCAATGGTCAGCGGGGAGAACGACGCCGTTTAGACGCCCGGGCGAGCGCCAGGATCAGCCATCATCCACGAAATGCAACGAGCCGAGCCGCCGAACGCCAGAGGACTCTGGAGAGTCGCTAAAGCCCAAACAGCGCCCCCCGCTACCCTGACACCAGAAGCCCTCGAAACGCCGCTCCTGAGCCATTCTGGAGTCAGCACGGGCCATTCAGATCTCGACAGGCGGAGATCGGGACGCCGGATACCGAACTGGACCTCTGAGGCGATCGACTTCGCCGCGGCCCTGGACGAGAAGCGCCGGCTCTGTGCCGCGAGTGGTTACCGCTCGGGCTGGGCGCATCTGCTGCCAGTGGTGGGTTAAGGCTGGGGCTCGACCGAGACGGGCTCCGAACCGAGTTCCATATAATTCTTTCCCTTATCTTTTATTGTCATGATCTTCAAAAAGTACAGTATAATAATATAAGATTTAGAAGTTAAACGGGACAGCCATCCGTTATATGGAACCCCTAGAGAAAGGGAGCCATGCGGCCAAATACACCACTAGTAGATCGCATCGCCAAAGGCACTGGCGTTTGCGTCGAGATGATCCAGGATACAATCAGCCGCCCCACCCCCGGCGAGGGGCCGTGCTGGGAGTGGAACCTGTCCTTCGCCGGCGTGACGCCCATGATCATGCTCGACGGACGACCCCAGCCGGTGCGGCGTGTTCTCGTAGCCAGCATCCACGGTGAGCTACCCTCCACGATCCGCGTCGTGCCCGTCTGCCCGAACAAACGATGCGTCAACCCGAACCACACCATGGTCAAAAACCAATTCGTGGACGGTCTGATGACGCTCACCCCTCCAGCCGACTTCGAGACGGCCGAGGACGACATCATGGATGTGGTCGACACCGTCTACTCGACCGAACAGCCTTGGGACGCCGCATCCCTGGCCGAGCAGTTCCCAGTCTACACCGAGGAGCAGTTCGCCGAGGCGATCCGCAAGATCGAGGATGAAGGGCTCTAGCGAGCCGCCACTCAATCTGAACAGCAACGTCGCAGATCGGCGTCGGTCGATCTACCCGCAACACCCCAAACCTGAAGTCACCCGGCCGGCGCTCGCCATGCCGTATGGGAGATGACGCCCTTGATGCCAAACACAATGCGCCTCCAGGCTAGGCCCCCCGAAAGCTTAGCCGAGGCCCGCAGCCTCTGCGCCGGGAATGGTTACCGCTCGGGCTGGGCGCATCTGCGGCCAGTGGTGGGTTAAGGCTGGGGCTCGCCGGAGAGCCTTCCATGTAGTTTCATACAATTATATCTCTTATCTTTTGTTATCATGATTTTTCAAAATCACAGTAGATAAAGAGAAATAGAAGATAATAAAAGGGGCGGTGTTTTATTGTATGAAACTCCCTCAGGGGAGGACCGATGAGGCCGAAGTCACCACTAGCAGCCCGAATTGCCCGGCACACGGGCGTTTCGGAGGCTGATATACAGTATACGTTCGAGAACCTCACCCCTGGACAAGGCCCCTGCTGGCCGTGGGGAGGGATGGTTCAAGGCATCACGCCGATGATCGCGGTCGACAACCGACCCAAGCCAGTGAGGCGGGTTCTGATAGCCCACATCCACGGTGAGCTGCCAGACGACGTTCGGGCTCGCTCAGCCTGCCCGAACCCGTTGTGCGTCAGCCCCAACCACACCCTGGTCAAGGCCCGCTTCTCCGATGAAGCGACGTTCCTCACTCCTCCGCCGCCGGAGGAGTGCGACCAGGACGACATCATGGACGTGGTCGATGCGGTCTACAGCCGCGACCAGCCTTGGGACGCCGCCGCCCTGGCAGAGGAGTTCGACTACCCACTGGCCCTCGTCGAGGAAGCCATTCGCAAGATCGTGGAGGAAGGGCTCTAGCGAGCCCCATCCCGACCCGCGAACCGGGACGCATGATCGCCACAGGTCAACGGACCTCGCACAATGAGAGCAACCAATCCTCGTAGTTACAGTAGACCTTGCGCGAGCAGACTCTCGACAGCGACTCCGGGAGAGTTTACAGATTTCGCAGCGTTGGCACGGCAATCACCGCCAACCTGATCAACTCTTACCCTCTCAACTCTCTGAAGCTTGGCCGAACGGCCGATCCCTTGAGCTTAGCAGGGTCCATGCAGACAATTCATCAAAGCGGCTCGGCCGCACCGGAGGGTGCGTGACCGCCTCTCCCAACGTGACACCGCGGCTGGTGAGCGTCCGTGACGCGGCCGCATATTTCGGCCTGCCAATGACGCAGTTCCAACGTCTGCGGGTCGGTCGGGTCAGCTTCGGCGCCAAGGTGCTTTACGACATGCGCGCCCTGGACGCCCATCTCGATGCCCTTTCGGGCTTGGCCTCACCCTCTCTTATGAAGGCGGACAACGATGCCGAAGCGGCGCTCGAACGCTTTACCGCCAGCCGCTGATGTCCTTCCAGGCGCCCACCGCATCGTCCGGCCTCGACCTGACGGTGGCGTGACGGCGTACTGGTACGCGTGGCGTGGCGGCCCCCAAATCCTCAAGGTAACGGCAGCCAGCGATGTGCTGCTGCAACGGGAGATCGCCCGCGCGCTGCCAGATGCGATCGCAGCCTATCGAGCCGAGCGCACGCCGAGCGCAGACCGCAAGTACCTGTACAGCCTGATCACCCGGTATCTGGAGAGCGCCGAGTTCGCCAATTGCGCGCCGCGCACGCAGCGTGACCGGCGCAAGCAGCTGGATCGGGTGCGCACCGAGCTTGGCGAGATGGAGCTGGTCGCGTTCGAGGCCAAGAAAGCCCGCACGACCCTCATCGGTTGGCGTGACAAGTTCAAGGCGACACCAAAGACGGCGGACGATCTGCTCGGCGCCTTGAGTTTGGTGCTTAGCTGGGCGGTCGACCGTGGAGAGATCCGCACCAACCCAGTGAAGGGTTTTCCCCGAATTTATCACGTCGACCGCGCCGACGTGATCTGGACGCCAGAGAACCTAGAGACAATCCGGCCGCACTGCGCGCCTGAACTGGACCATGCCATCCGCCTCGCGGTGCTGACCGGTCTCCGCCAAGGCGACCTCTTAAAGGTCACATGGGCGGCCGTTCGAGAGGACACGATCGTCTGGCAGACGGCCAAAAGTCGGAGACGCCGAACCGCCGCCATCCCGATCACCGACGAACTGCGCGCTCTGCTCAACGAAATCCCGCGGTGCGACAGCGTGACGATCCTCAATTCATCCCGGAAGCGCCCGTGGACCCAGGACGGACTGAACAGCGCAATCCAGCGGGCGAAAGCCGACGCGAAAGACGCCGCGGTCAAGTCCTCAGGCGACCCCGAGGCGAGAACGGGTTTGGAAGATCTCCGATGGCACGACCTCCGCGGCACCGCAGCCACGAACTTCATCCGCGCAGGCGTCGAACTGGCGGAGGTCGCGACCATCATGGGATGGGAGCCAGGCAAGGTCCGAGAGATTGGCCTGCGGTACGTGACCTATGAAGAGTTCGGGAAGGCCGTCGCCGCGCGCATGCAGCGGAACACGGCGGCAACAGAAGTGTAAAACGCCCTGTAAAATCGGGCGCCACTTCGGTCTGAGAGCGCGCTAAGTTATTGAAATCGTTGGCTGGGGAACTAGGACTCGAACCTAGAATGACGGTACCAAAAACCGCTGTGTTACCATTACACCATTCCCCAGCAGGAACGGCAGCGGGGGGTGTCCCCCCGCGGCGAGGGCGTGGGAATAGCAAAAGCCGATTCCAGATGCAACGGCCGTGCAGTCGCTTGCGGGCCTGAAATCGCTCCTCTATAAGGCCGCCTCCAAGTCGGAGTGTGGCTCAGTCTGGTAGAGCACCGCGTTCGGGACGCGGGGGTCGCAGGTTCGAATCCTGCCACTCCGACCATTCATTCCCCCGTCCAGATCGGGGTGATCTTTCCCCCTCAATGAGATGTTGATGTCCTGCGGTTTGCTGGCTTTTCGCCGGCCCGCAGCGGGGCGCCCGGCCCGCGCCCTCCCAGCTTGGGCTTGAAAAGAACAAACCAAGAAAATAGGGTCAGGATCGCGGGCTTCACCGGAGGGGATGGTGGGCTTTCTCAAAGGGCTGTTTGGCAGGTGGGAAACGTCGCCGCCCCCGCCGCCATCGGACAAGGTGCTGGCCATCCAGGACGCGCTTCGGGCGCGGGTTCAGCCCTGCCTTCGGCTTCGGCCGGGGGGCGAGGGCGCCTCGCGGCTCGGGGGCGAGCCGGAGTTGAACGGGGCGTGGCCGGTCTGGAAGGGCGGGCCCATGGTGTTCGTCGCCCAGCTGGACCTGGCCGAGATGCGCAGCGCCGGCGGCCCCGACTGGCTGCCGGCCCAGGGGCGATTGCTGTTCTTCTGCGAGCCGGGCGCCTGGGGGTCCGACCCTGAGGATGCCGGCGGCGCCATGGTGCGCCATGAGACCGCGCCGGCCGAACCGCGGCTGCCGCCCCTGGATCTGCCGCGCAAATCCCGCTTCAAGGCGACGCCTGTGAGCTTTGAAGCGGGCGAGTCCTGGCCCAGCCAGGAACGGCTGGAGATCGACTGGGACACGATCGGCAAGCACGACTATGCCGCTCTCGAGGCCTTCGTGGAGGCCCACACGCCTGAGACCCCCATGCACCAGGTCGGCGGTTATCCAGACGCCGTCCAGGACGACGCCATGGAGGAGATTTGTCAGGAGATGACCCACGGCCCAGGCGGCGCCTAGGACTGGCGCCTGCTGCTTCAGGTCGACAGCGACCGCGACCGCGGCATGATGTGGTTCGACACAGGCCGGCTCTATTTCTGGATACGTGAGCAGGACGCCCGGGCCGGGGATTTCTCCAAGGTCTGGCTGATCGTCCAGTCCGGCTGACGAGTGGAATTTTTTCGGGGCGTTCCGTCCCGGATCGGACGGTTTTTCAGGCCGTTCCCCCTGGGGCGATCAAAGAAACATTACCCCCAAATGCAGGGTTTTGTTTGCCAGCGGCCATTCTATCGGTACAGGGTAGCGCGCAAGCTACAGGAAATGAGCAAACTATGACGACCGGAACAGTGAAGTGGTTCAACGCCACGAAGGGCTATGGCTTCATTCAGCCCGATGATGGCGGAGCCGACGTGTTTCTTCACATCAGCGCCGTTGAACAAGCGGGCATGAGCTCGGTGAACGAAGGCGACAAGCTCTCCTTCGAGCTCGAAAAGGACCGTAAGTCGGGCAAGATGTCCGCCGGCCAGCTCCAGAAGGCCTAAAGGAAACGAGCCCCGGCCTTGATGGCCGGGGCTCCGACCTTTCTACATTCAGGCGCGACGGCAAGGCCCGCGCCCTCTAGTCTGGCGCCATGCCCATCGGCGCCGCCCAAACCCCCTCTCCGCCCCTAAAGATCACCGGCCTCGCCAAGAGCGTGCCAGGCGGTCGTGTGCTGTTTCAGAAGCTGGACCTGCGCCTGAAGGCCGGCGAGATCGTCGCCATCATGGGCGAATCCGGGGTGGGCAAGTCCAGCCTGCTCAATCTGATCGCCGGCCTCGACCAGAAGGAGGTCGGACAGATCGAGATCGACGGCGCCGATCTCGCCCATCTGGACGATGACGCCCGCACGGCCCTGCGACGGGACCGGATCGGTTTCGTCTTCCAGGCCTTTCACATCCTCCCCCACCTGACCCTGGCGCAGAACGTGGCCCTGCCCCTGGTGCTGGCGCGCGCCCCCCAGGCCGAGGCGCTCAGCCGGGCCAGGGAGATGCTGGACCAGGTGGGCCTGGCCGGCCGCGGCGAGGATTTCCCCGCCCAGGTCTCCGGCGGCGAACTGCAGCGGATCGCGCTAGCCCGCGCCCTGGTCCACAGCCCGGCCCTGCTGCTGGCCGATGAGCCCACCGGCAATCTCGATCCCCAGACCGCCGACAGCGTGCTGGCCCTGTTCTGCGAGCGGGCCCGCGCCAGCGGCGCTGCGGCCCTGATTGTCACCCACTCCGAACGGGCCGCCGCGGCGGCCGATCGGATCCTGGTTCTGACGCCGGCCGGTCTGGCCCCCCATGCGCCCTAGCCTGGGCTTGAGCCCCCTCCTGCTGCGCTGGATGGTGGGCGGCGAATGGCGCGCCCGCCCCGGCCGCGTGCTGGTGGCGGTATTGGCCATCGCCGTCGGGGTGGGCCTCGGCCTCGCCGTCCACCTGGTCAATCGCCCCGCGCTGGCCCCC
>CALEOQ010000180.1 GCA_937910255.1 uncultured Caulobacteraceae bacterium
GGGCGGTCTGGCGGTGCAGGCGCTCGTCCTGGGTGCGGCCGAGATCTGGGTACACCGGTTCGACATCAGGACGACCCGGCCAGGCCTGCGGATCCGCGCCCATGCAGGGCTGGCGTCCAGGCTGGAGCCGGCCGAGCGGAAGGCGCTCGCCGCCCTGCCCGCCAGCCTGCGCCGCACCCTGCCGACGGTGATCGACGCCGAGGGGCGGGTCAGCTGCCCGGCGCTGCATCCCCTGGACGGCGTCGAGGTTCGCAGCCTGATCGCCGGCCGCCTGACGGCCGCCGCCGGCCTCGTGGAGCAGGAGCCGCTCTAAAGCGACTTGAGGATGCCCTCGACCATCTTCTTGGCGTCGCCGAACAGCATCATGGTGTTGTCGCGGAAGAACAGCTCGTTATCGACGCCGGCATAGCCCGAGCTCATGCCGCGCTTCACGAACAGCACGGTGCGCGCCTTTTCCACGTCCAGGATCGGCATGCCGTAGATGGCCGAGGTCGGATCGGTCTTGGCCGCCGGATTGGTGACGTCGTTGGCGCCGATGACGAAGGCCACGTCGGCGGTGGAGAACTCCGAATTGATGTCCTCCAGTTCGAAGACCTCATCATAGGAGACCTGGGCCTCGGCCAGCAGGACGTTCATGTGGCCGGGCATGCGGCCGGCCACCGGGTGGATGGCGTACTTCACGTCCACCCCCTCGGCCTTGAGCACGTCGCCCATCTCGCGCAGGGCGTGCTGGGCCTGGGAGACGGCCATGCCGTAGCCCGGCACGATGATCACCTTGCTGGCGTTCTTCATGATGAAGGCCGCGTCCTCGGCCGAGCCCTGCTTGACCGGCCGGGTTTCCACCTGGCCACCGGCGGCGGCCGCGGAATCATCGGCGCCGAAGCCCCCCAGGATCACCGAGACGAAGGACCGGTTCATCCCCTTGCACATGATGTAGGACAGGATCGCGCCCGACGATCCCACCAGGGCGCCGGTGATGATCAGGGTGGTGTTCTCCAGCGTGAAGCCGAGCGCCGCGGCCGCCCAGCCGGAGTACGAATTCAGCATCGAGACGACGACGGGCATGTCCGCGCCGCCGATCGGAATGATCAGCGTGATCCCGATCAGCAGGGCCAGGGCGAAGATCGCCCAGAAGGCCCAGATGGCCGAGCCGCCGCTCATCACCAGCACAACGACCAGGGCGACGATGCCGAGGGCGATGGCGATGTTCAGCAGGTGACGGGCCGGCAGCAGGATCGGCGCGCCCGACATGTTGCCGTTCAGCTTGGCGAAGGCGATCACCGAGCCGGTGAAGGTGACCGCGCCGATGGCCAGGCCCAGGGACAGCTCCACCAACGAGGCCCCGTGGATCGCGCCGACGACGCCGATGCCATAGGCCTCGGGCGTATAGATGGCGGCCACCGCCACCAGACAGGCGGCCAGGCCCACCAGGCTGTGAAACGCGGCCACCAGCTGGGGCATGGAGGTCATCGGCACCTTGCGGGCGATCACCGCGCCGACCCCGCCGCCGATGGCCACCCCGCCGATGATCAGGGCCAGGGTCAGGACGTCCAGGGCGCCCTGGCTGAACAGGGTCGCCATCACCGTGCCGACGGCGATGGCCATGCCGATCATGCCGTTGCGATTGCCCGCCTGGCTGGTTTCGGGGCTGGAAAGCCCGCGCAGGGCCAGGATGAACAGCACCCCGGAGATGAGGTAGAGAATGGCCGCGAGATTGGCGTTCATGGTCGTGCCCCTGAGCCCGCTCTACTTCTGCTTCTTCTTGTACATGGCGAGCATGCGCTGGGTGACCAGGAAGCCGCCGAAGATATTCACCGCCGCCAGGCCCGCGGCCAGGGCGCCGGCCCCCTTGGAGATCATCACGCTGCCGCTCAAGGCCGCGCCGTCGGCCCCATGGGCCGCGGCGGCCAGCAAGGCGCCGACGATGATCACCGAGGAGATGGCGTTGGTGACGGCCATCAGCGGCGTGTGCAGGGCCGGCGTCACGCTCCAGACCACATAGTAGCCCACGAAGATGGCGAGCACGAAGATCGCCAGGCGGAAGACGGTGGGATCGACAGATTCCATGGGGGTCGTCCTCTCTTGATGGGGTCAGCCGGCCAGGGCGGGGTGGACCACGGCGCCGCCGCGGGTCACCAGGGCCGCCTTGAGGATCTCGTCCTCGTAGTCGGGGGCGAAGGCGCCTTCCTTGTCGAGGAACAGGCCGGCGAAGGCGAACAGGTTGCGGGCATAGAGGGCCGAGGCGTCCGCGGCGATACGCCCGGGCAGGTTGGCGTAGCCGACGATCTTCACCCCGCCGGTCTCCACGACCTGACCCGGGACCGAGCCCTCGACATTGCCGCCCTGCTCGACGGCCAGGTCCACAAGGACCGAGCCCGGCCGCATGGAGGCGACCTGGGCGGCGCTGACGAGCCGCGGGGCGGGTCGCCCCGGGATCAGGGCGGTGGTGATGACCATGTCCTGCTTGCGGATGTGTTCGGAGACCAGGGCCGCCTGCTTGGCCTGGTATTCGGCGCTCATTTCCTTGGCGTAGCCGGCGGCGGTCTCGGCGGCCTTGAACTCCTCGTCCTCGACGGCGACGAACTTGGCGCCGAGGCTCTCCACCTGTTCCTTGGCGGCCGGGCGCACGTCGGTGGCGGTGACCACCGCACCCAGACGCCGCGCCGTGGCGATGGCCTGCAGGCCGGCGACGCCGGCGCCCATCACGAAGACCTTGGCGGCGGCCACCGTGCCAGCCGCCGTCATCATCATCGGCATGACCTTGCCATAGGCGTTGGCCGCCTCCAGCACCGCGCGATAACCGGCCAGATTGGCCTGGGAGGACAGCACGTCCATCACCTGGGCGCGGGTGATCCGCGGCACGAACTCCATGGAAAAGGCGCTGGCGCCCTTGGCCGCCAGGGCGTTCAGGGTCGCCTTGTCCTGGTGGGGGTTGAGCATGCCGACCACCAGGGCCTCGACCTTCAGGCCGGCGATTTCCTCCGGCGCAGGGCCGCGGACCTTGAACAGGATGTCGGCCTTGGACAGGGCGGCGCTCAGGTCAGGGGCGATCTCCGCGCCGGCAGCTTCGTAGTCGCCATCAAGATAGGAGGAGGTCGCCCCGGCGCCCGCCTCGATCACCACGGCGAAGCCGGCGGCGATCAGTTTCTTGACCGTGTCCGGCGTCGCGGCGACGCGGGTTTCCCCGTCGCGGCGTTCCTTGGTGACGGCGATGACGGCCATGCCTGTGGTCCCCTCGGGTCGGTGAAGCCGGCGGACCTTAGGGACGTCAGAGGGGCCTTGTCCAGACGTCGATCAGCGATCTTTAAACGCGCGTTTGAACCCCTGCGACGGATTTCGGGCATGCGAAAGCCCACGCAGGGCGGCCGCCCCGCGCGAGCGCCTCGACCTAGGGCAGAGTGGCTAGTGCGCCGCGTCCGGCTTGTCGCGCAGGAGCACGAAACCGACGGCGGCCAGGACCACGGCGCTGATCAGGCCGGGGATGAAGCCGCCCGGGGTGCAGAACCACACCGTGAACAGCAGCAGGGCGCTGGCGATCGCCAGGGAGCCCCATTTGGTCATGCCCATGAACAGGTTGTAGGTGGCCACCTGCTCCTGGATTTCCATTTCGCCGCGGTGATAGTCGGAAGCCTGTTCGCCCATGGCGGCCGGGTCTCTCTCTTACGGAACCAGTTCGAGTGCGGTGCTACACGAGAGCGCGCGCCGGCTCAAGATGGCCAGACGGCCAGCAGGGCGCGGAGGGCGCCGATCAGGGCCAGGGGTTGGTCCACCATGACGTGGTGGTTGGAATCCGGGATGGCGATCTCGACCATGTCCTTGGGCAGGGGGTTGGCCCGGCCGTCATGGCGGCGCGCGATCACCGGCGAAAGCTCGCCATAGATGTGGGCGATGGGGACCTCGACCTTGGGCGGCCCCTCGGTGACCAGGGCGTTCATGGCGCTGCGGTCCAGCTTGTTCCACATGGCCGGGTCGAACATCCAGGCCCACCCCTCGCCCGAGCCGTCCTCAAGCGGCGCGCGCTTCAGTGAGCGGCGGGCGATGAAGTCGGCGACGAACAGATGGCCCGGCGCCTGGGGCGGCATGAAGCGGAAGCGGGCCAGCGCGGCCTCCAGGGTCGCATAGACCCGCTTGGGGCGGTCAGTGGTGGGGATGTTGCGCACCTGCTCCATGCGGCGCGCCATCTCCTCCTGCTCCCGCGGCGGCGGGCCGCCAAAGCCGGTGTCGACCAGGATGGCGGCGTGCATCCGCTCCGGATAACGGCTGGCGGCGTAGAACACCTGCGAGCCGCCGAACGAATGGCCGATATAGATCGGCTTGCGGCCGCCCTCATAGAGGCCGGTCGCCTTGGCCACCGCTTCGGCGTCTTCGGCGAAGTCCTGGAAGGCGTAGGTTTCCCGCCAGTCCGAGGCGCCCATGCCGGCCAGCGACATCGAGACGACCCGGTAGTCCTCGGCCAGATAGGGGGCGATGAAACTCCACCAGTCGGCATGGGCGCTGTTGCCGTGCACCAGCAGCAGGCCGGGCTTCCCCACCTCGCCCCAGGTCAGCACCTCAATCTGACTGCCCAGCGAGGTGACGAAGCTGCGTTGCGGCTCCTTGGCGATGGCGGCGTCAAACCAGGCCGGGGCCGGCGGCTTCTCGCCCTTGAAGGGGGCCAGCGGCGCCTGGACCTCCGGCGGCAGTTCGCCGGGCTTGGTCTGGATGGGCCGGTCGTCGTCGAACTCGGCGGCGGCCACGGCCGGCGGCGTCTTGGTCTGGTCGGTCATCAGATCAGGCCCTCTGCGCCTGGCGGTCGCCGGGCTTGCGCTTGATGTTGCGCATCCCCTTGAACACCCCGGTGCCGGTCATCAGGGTGCGCTCGCCGCACCAGATCTTGCCGCGGACCGTGAAGATGTCGTCCTGCTCGGAGATGATCTCGCTGCCGCCCTCGACCCAGTCGCCCATCTGGGCGCCGGAGAGGAAGTCGGTGGTCAGGCGCACCGTGACCCAGCCGATCTCGCGCTGGTTGGAGATCACCCGGCCCCAGGCCATGTCGGCGAAGCTCATCAGCATGCCGCCGTGGCAGTTGTTCATGCCGTTGGCGTGGTGCTCCTCCACCCGGAAGGCCATAATCTCGTTATTGGCCTCGTCCCGCTTGGAATAGAAGGGGCCGACCGTGCGGCCAAAGCCGCGCTGCCAGAGGTTGATCACATAGCCGTCCGGTACGACGGCGGCCTGTACGGGGGTCAGATCATCGGACATGCCCTGCTGACTAACGCCCGTTTGAAAAATGACAAGGCTTGAGGCGAGATTAGCGCCTTCCCCACCGCTCAGGGCGCCAGGGTGCGGGCCTCAAGCTCAGCCGCGCCCGAAAGCGTCACAGTCTGGGCGTCCGACCGCAGGCTGACCGCCACGCCGCCGCCCTCGATCCGCCAGCCGGGCAGGCTCACATCATAGGCCGCCAGCAGCCGCGGATCGGCGGTGATCTCCACCTCCCGCCGCTCCCCGGGCGCCAGGGCCACCCGCGTCCAGCCGATGAGCCGCAGGCCTGGCTGGCCGTCGGCGCCGGTCACCTGGGCGTAGAGCTGGGGCGTGTCCACCCCCGCCCGATCGCCGACATTGGCCACGGTGAAGCGCGCCCGCACGCTGGCCCCGCCGTCCAGGCGCAGGTCCTCATGGGCGAAGCGCGTGTAGGACAGGCCGAAGCCGAAGGGGAACAGCGGCTGCGTCTGCTGGCGGTCGAACCACCGATAGCCGACGGCCGCGCCTTCGGGATGGGGCACGGAGAATCGGCCCTTGTGCTGCTGCACATTGGGATAGGAGGTGGGGATGGTGGCGCCCTCCACCGGCGGACCGAAGATCATGCCGGGGATCTCGGGCCGTACGAGGTCGTCGATCGACCGCGGAAAGCTGATCGGCAGACGGCCCGCGGGCTCGGCCTCGCCAAACAGCAGGCGGGCGATGGCCTCGCCGCCGCGGCCGCCGGGATACCAGGCCTGGAGGACGGCGGCCGCATCCTCGAGCCAGGGCATGGTGACCGGGCCGCCGGTCTCCAGCACCACCACGGTCTTCTCATTGGCCGAGGCGACAGCGGCGATCAGGGTGTGCTGGTCGCCGGGCAGGGCCAGGGTGGGCACATCCTCGGCCTCTGTGGTCCATTGCTCGGCGAACACCACGGCCACGTCGGCCTCGGCGGCGATGGCCATGGCGGCGGCCAGGTCGCGCCCGTCGGCATAGGTCACCAGGTCTGCGCGGCGGCTGATGGCCGCCAGGGGTGAGGACGGATGGTAGGTGATCCGCGAGAAGGCCGAGGACGGGCCGATGGTCACCGGAATCTCCAGGGCTGGCCCGCCCACCGGGATCACCTGGGACGACCCGCCCCCCGACAGCACGCCCACATCGGCATGGCCGCCGATCACCGCCACCTTCAGACCTGGCGCCAGGGGCAGCAGTCCTTCATTCCGGAGCAGCACGAGGCCGGCCTCGGCGGCGGCCTGCGCCACCTCGGCATGGGCCTCATAGTCGATCTCTTGGCGTTCGACCGGGCGATCGAGGACGCCGTGGGCGATCAGGCTGCGCAGGATGCGGCGGACCATGTCGGTCAGGCGTTCGAAGGAAACCTCGCCCTCCTGCACGGCGGTCTTCAGGAGGTCGCCGAAGAAGACCTGCTTATCCAGCTGCTCGCCGGACTCCTGGTCGAGGCCCCCGAGCGCCGCCTTGGCTGTGGAATGGCAGCCGCCCCAGTCCGACATCACCCAGCCGGGATAGGCCCAGTCGCCCTTCAGGACGCGGTTCAGCAGGAAGTCGTTCTCGCCGCACCAGTCGCCGCCCAGACGGTTATAGGCGCTCATCACCGAGCCAGGCTGGCCCCGTTCGATGCCGATCTGGAAGGCCAGCAGGTCGCTTTCGCGTAAAGGGCCCTCGTCGATCTGCACATCGACCACGTGGCGGCAGGTCTCCTGGTCGTTGATGGCGAAGTGCTTGATCGTGCAGACGATGTCATTGGACTGGGCGCCGGCGATGGCCTCCCCCACCAGCACGCCGGCCAGCAGCGGATCTTCGCCGAGATATTCGAAGTTCCGGCCGCAGCGGGGATCGCGCGTCAGGTTCACTCCGCCGCCCAGCAGGATGTTGAACCCCTTGGCGCGGGCCTCGGCGCCGACCATGGCGCCGGCCCGGCGGGCGAGCTCAGGGTCCCATGTGGAGGCGAGCGCCAGGCCCGACGGCAGGGCGGTGGCGCCGTCGCCTTCGCGCACCTTGCGGGGATTGGCGACGCCCAGGCTGGCGTCGGTGGCGTTCTGCGGTGGGATGCCCAGGCGCGGGACCCCGGGCACATAGCCGGCCCCGCGGGCCGCATCGGCGGGAACCTCATCGAGGAGGTTGGGCATCGGCCCGTGCACCAGGCTGATCATCTCATCGAGGGTCAGTTCGGCGATCAGCAGATCGGCCCGCTCGTCGGGCGAGCGGCCTGGGTCCATCCAGGGCCGGGCGGGGGTCTGGGTCATGGGTCCTCCGTCGGCGCCGTTGCGGCGGCGCTCATCCGTTCGGCGCGAGCCGATCACAGTCGGCGGCGCGGAGCAAGGCGGCCGCTTAGGCGATCGAGACCGAAAAGGGAGGCGGCGGGTCGAGGCTCTGCGGGTGACGTCGGGGCCCTAGACCCGCAGCATTCGCTGCAGCATGTCGGCGGCGCAGACATGCCCCTGCGGAAGGGCGAAGCCCAGCCGTGTCGCGCAGTCCTCGGCCAGAGCGCCAAACGCTTCGGCCATGGCGAGGTGACCGCAGGCCAGCGCCTGCGGCTCCAGACCCACAAAGAAGTCGGGGAGGTGCACGGCCGCCCGCGGATCGATCCAGCCGTTGATGAACCGGCCATCATACCAGGCGTCCACCGCAGCATCGGCCGCCTGGGCCTGCCACTCGGCCATGCGCGTGAACTTCGCGCGCATCTTGCAGATCAGGATGGTCTGGGCGCGCCACAGGTCGCCTCGCCGGACAAAGCGCGCCGAGCGCAACGCATCCATCCAGAAGCTTTCCACCAGAGCGGCGAACGCCGTGGCGTCGGGCGCCGCCGGAGCGGCCGGCGCGGGCGGGGTGTGATCTCGGACCTGATACTTGTCGACGACGACCTTGAAGCCACGCTGCAGCAGTCGGCGATGGTCCGGGGCGGCGAGACAGGGCGCCAGGCTGTCGGCCGGAGCCTCGCAAACCGTCAGGTCGAGCTTGCCCGTCTCGTAAAGGGCCGACCAGACGGGCGGTCCCTGCGGCGCGCTCTCGTCGGCCCGCAGCAGGACGTCTCCGAAAAGGGCCAGGAAGGCTGGCTCGCGGTACAGGCCCGGCGCACGCGTCACCAGAAGGAGGTCGAGGTCTGACCACCGATCGGCCGTGCCGTCCTCCCGCGCCAGCGATCCGCCCAACACGAGGGCCAGCACATCATCTGCCTGCCGCGCCCAGACGCAGACCGAACCCAGCAATTGGTCGATCATGTGAGCCGCCTCCCCGGGACAACCCACATGCCAAAGCTTAGCTTCGTTTTGATGTCAGCCTGAGACGGGCCTCAGACCAGGGCTTCGAACTCGTCCACCAGCCGCTCCATCTGGGTCATGCCCGCCGCCCAGAAGGCCTTTTCCCGCGGGTTTAGGCCGAAGGGGGCCAGGGCCTCCACATAGGTCTTGGAGCCGCCGGCGGCGAGCAGGTCCTCATAGAGCGGCGCGAAGCCCTGCGGGTCCTCGCGGCGCTTCTCCATCAGGCCGCGCACCAGCAGGTCGCCGAAGGCGTAGGCGTAGACATAGAAGGGCGCGTGGGCGAAGTGGCTGACATAGGCCCAGTAGTGCTCATAGCCGGCGTTCAGCTTGATGGCCGGCCCCAGGCTCTCGCCCATCACCTCCATCCAGATGGCCGAGATCTCATCGGTGGAGACCTCGCCCCGCTGGCGGGCGGCGTGGAAGGCGGTCTCGAACTTGTGGAAGGCGATCTGCCGGACCACGGTGTTCAGTCCGTCCTCGATCTTGCCGGCCAGCAGGCCGCGGCGCTCCTCGTCGGTGGCGCCGGCCATCAGGCGTTCGAACACCAGGCCTTCGCCGAAGATCGAGGCGGTCTCGGCGAGCGTCAGGGGCGTGTCGGCCAGCAGGGTGCCCAGGGGCGCGCACAGGGTCTGGTGCACCGCATGACCAAGCTCATGGGCCAGGGTGAGCACGTCACGGCGCTCGCCCATATAGTTCATGAACACATAGGGGTGCCGGTCGGCGCTGACCGGATGGGAATAGGCGCCCGACTGCTTGCCGGCCCGCGGGCGGGCGTCGATCCAGGGCTGGGTGAAGAAGGTCTGGGCGGTGTCGGCGAACCGGGGCGCAAGCGCCGAGAAGGATTCCAGCACCATCTCCTGAGCCTGGGGCCAGGTGTAGGTCCGCGGCGCCGCCGCATCCAGGGGCGCGTTGCGGTCCCAATAGTCCAGGGTCTTGCGGCCCATGACCTTGGCCTTCAGGGCGTAGTAGCGATGGCTGACCGCGGGATAGGCCTCGGTCACGGCTTCGACGAGGGCTTCGACCGCGTCAGCGTCCACCTCATTGGCCATGTGGCGGGAGGCGGCCGGCTGCGGATATTTCCGCCAGCGATCCTCCACCTGCTTCTCATAGGCCAGGGTGTTGAGACAAAGCGCCAGGGTCGAGGTACGATCCTCCAGCGCCTTGGCCAGACCCTGGGCGGCCTGCTTGCGCCGGGCGCCGTCGGGGTCCGACAGCCGGTTCAGGGTCTCGGGCAGGGTCAGGGTCTCAGACCCCACCTTGGCGGTCAGCTTGGCCAGGGTCTCGTCGAACAGGCGCATCCAGTTGGCCACGCCCGGCCCCCGGTCGATCATCAGCCGTTCGAGGTCGGCGCTCAGCTCGTGCGGTCGCGACAGGCGCACCCGCCGCAGCCAGGGCAGCCAGCGGCGGGCTGGGGCATGGGCGGCCAGGGCGGCGTCCACCTCGGCCTCGTCCAGCTCATTGATCTCCAGGGTGAAGAACAGGGTCTCGGCGCCGATCTGGGCGGCCTTGCCCCGGAAGTCGGCCTCGAACTTCGACCAGGCCGGATTGTCCCGCGCCGTGCTGGACGACAGGGAGGCGTAGGCGCCGACGCCGTAAAGGGCGTTGGTCCCCACCTCGTAGAGGGCGATGGTCTCGTCCAGGCGCCGGCCCAGGGTCTCCGGCTCCCCGCGGGCGGCGACCAGCTGGCCCTTATAGGTCAGCAGATCGGCGGCGGCCTTGCGGGCCTTGTCCAGGTCGGCCTCGATCTGCGGATCGTCGCGACCGGCATAGAGGTCGTCGAGGCGCCATTCGGGCAGGGTGTCGGTCTTCACGGGTGCGTTCATGGGTGCGATCTAAGCATGCTCAGGGCTCGCCGCCACCTCCTCTTCGCGCGTCAGGCCGCGCCACGCCGCCTATGCCTCGTCCTGCAGCCGGCGGCGAACATCGGAATAGGCCGCGGCGATCAGCGCCGTCAGGGCGGCCTCGTCGATCGCCTCGCCCCAGCGCAGCTTCACGTGGCGCATCCGCTTGCCCGCGCCCTCCAGGAGCCCCGCAGGGTCAGCCAGGGCGGCCCCATTGTAGAAGCCGACATTCACATGGGACTGGAAGGCGGCGACATAGGCGAAGGCCGCAGCCTCCACACACGCCGTCGGCCGGCCATCATGAATGAGTTCATGCACATCGGCGCCAGAGCCCCGAATGACCTCGAACCAGCGCTTGGCCAGAGGTCGCAGGACATTCTCCCCGTCGGAGAACCAGGCCTCGACGGCGGGGTCGCGGGAGACGGCGCCGGATAAACGGAAGAGCGCGCTCATAGGCGCCAGCATGGCAGATCGGCGCCGGCGGTAAAGACATCGCCGCAGCCGCGCGCCGGCCCCCCACGCTCGCCTAGAGGCGCGTGGTCGCCAGCAGGATCGACGTCTCGGTGGCGGCGATGCCGGGAATGCGGCGGATCTCGTCCAGGGCCGCGCTGAAGGCGGCCAGGCTGTCGGTGTCCAGCTCCGCCACCAGGTCCCAGCGGCCGTTGGTGGTGTGCACCGCCACCACCTCGGCGAAGCCCTGCAGGGCGCGCACCACCCGGGGGCTGCTCTCCCCTTCCACCGAAATGGTCATGACCGCCCGCACCCGCTGGGCCTCTACGTCGGGGCGGGTGCGCACCGTGAAACCCTGGATCACCCCGCGCTGGCGCATCCGATCGATCCGGTTCTGCACCGTGCCGCGGGAGACCCTCAGGCGCTCGGCCAGGCTCGCCACCGAGGCGCGGGCGTCGGCGCGCAGCAGGGCCAGGAGCTGGCGGTCGGTCTCATCCATGTCAGATCGTCATCCCACCCTGGCAGATCGCCAGAACTATGGACACATCTTACAAGTCCTGCGTCTTTTCGCTAGCGCCGCCCTATCCCACCCTCTGTCGCACCCGTGACATTCTGAGGGAGGCGCGCATGGCGACCCCGCACTATCTGATGACCGATCCGGCGCATTTCGAGGTGTGCTACCAGATCAATCCGTGGATGGACCCGGCCGTCTGGCGGGCCGACTCTAGCGCCTGCGCCCGGGCGACCGCGGGCTCCGACGCCCTTCGGCGCGCCATCGAGACGGCGGGCGGCAAGGTCGAGATGATCCCCGCCGAGGCCGGCCTGCCCGACCTCGTCTTCCCCGCCAATTCGGCCACCGTTCTGGACGGGCGGGCCCTGATGGCCCGCTTCGCGCACCCCGAGCGCCGCGGCGAGGAAGCGCCCTTCCTGACCGCCTTCCATGCCCTGCGCGATCGCGGCGTGCTGCGCGAGGTGGCCGAGCTGCCCCCTGGCGTGGTGCATGAGGGCGCCGGCGACGCCCTCTGGGATCGCGCCCGCGGCTGGTTCTGGGGCGGCCATGGCCAGCGCTCGACCCTGGCGGGCCTCAAGGCCCATGCGGACTTCTTCGACCAGGAGGTGGTGGCGCTCGAGCTGGCCACCCCGCACTTCTATCACCTGGACACCTGCATGCGTCCGCTGGACGGCGGTCACATCCTCTACTACCCGCCGGCCTTCACCGATCAGGCCCTGAAGACCCTACGCGAACGGGTCGCGCCCGACCTGCTGATCGAGGCCGATCAGGCCGCCGCCGAGGCGCTCTGCGTCAATGCGGTGAACCTGGGCGAGACCGTGATCATGGCCAAGGCCCCGCCGAGCCTGCGCGCGGCCCTGGACGCCCGGGGCTATCGCCTGGTCGAGGTCGATCTCTCCCCCTTCATCATGTCCGGCGGCGCGGCCTTCTGCATGAGCCTGCGCCTGGACCTCACCTCCCAACCCCACGCCGCGCTTGCGGCCGCTGAATGAGGCCTCCCATGACCGACCAAGCCCTTCTCGACCGCCCCGCCCTGTCGACCCCGCAGGACTATATCGCCGCCGAGGCGCGGCTGGGGGCGCGCAACTACAAGCCGCTCGACGTGGTGCTGAGCCGCGGCGAGGGGGTCTATGTCTGGGACGTCGAGGGCAAGCGCTATCTGGACGGCCTCTCGGCCTATTCGGCGGTCAACCAGGGCCACTGCCATCCGAAGATCCTTGCGGCCATGACCGAGCAGGCCGGCAAGCTGACCCTGACCAGCCGCGCCTTCCGCAATGACCAGTTGGCGCTGTTCTATGAGGAGATCTGCGCCCTGACCGGTTCGCACCGGGCTCTGCCGATGAATTCGGGCGCCGAGGCGGTGGAAAGCGCCCTGAAGGTGGCCCGCAAGTGGGGCTATGAGGTCAAGGGCGTGCCGGCCGGCCAGGCCGAGATCATCGTCTGCTCGGAGAACTTCCACGGCCGGACCCTGGCCATCGTCGGCTTCTCCACCGACGAGCAGGCCCGCGGCGGCTTTGGCCCCTTCGCGCCGGGCTTCAAGGTCGTGCCCTTCGGTGACGCGGCGGCCCTGGAGGCGGCCATCACCCCCAACACCGTCGCCGTCCTGGCCGAGCCGATCCAGGGCGAGGCCGGGGTCATCATCCCGCCAGCCGGCTATCTGAAGACCGCCCGCGAGCTCTGCACCCGGCATGACGTCATCCTGATCCTGGACGAGATCCAGACCGGCCTGGGCCGCACCGGCAGGCTGCTGGCCGAGGAGCACGAAGGGATCGAGGCCGATCTCACCCTGGTGGGCAAGGCGCTGTCGGGCGGCTTCTATCCGGTCTCTGCCGTGCTTTCGAACGACGCGGTGCTGGGGGTGCTGAAGCCCGGCGAGCACGGCTCCACCTTCGGCGGCAATCCGCTCGCCTGCGCCGTGGCCCGCGCCGCCCTCAAGGTGCTGGTGGAGGAGGACATGATCGGCAACGCCCAACGGGTCGGCGATCGCCTGCAGGCGTCCCTGGCCGGCATCCGCCACGACGCCATCAAGGAGGTCCGCGGCCGGGGCCTGATGCTGGCGGTCGAACTGCGCGCCGAGGCCGGCGGCGCCCGGCGGGTCTGTGAGAACCTCCAGCGCCGCGGCCTGCTGTGCAAGGAGACCCACGAGCACACCATCCGCATCGCCCCGCCCCTGGTGCTGACCCCCGACCAGGCTGACTGGATCGCCGAGCAGTTCGAGGCCGCCCTGCGCGACCCGAGCTAGCGGCTGGTCAGGCGATCCTGGGTCCTGCGCCCAGGATCGCCGATCCTTGGGCGGTCGCTATTTCGCCCCCGCCGCCACCGGGGGCGGCGTCGGCCCCTTGCGGGCCTCGGTGAGCACATAGGCGCGGATGTTCTCGGCCTCAGCCGGCGACAGGAAGCGGGAGAAGCTGGCCATGCCCCTCGGCGCCAGGGCTCCATCGATGACCACCGACGACCAGTTCTCGGCCGACAGCAGCATCTGCGAGCGCTTCAGGTCCGGCAGGTAGCGGCCCGAGGCGTTGGCCCCGTGGCAGACCTGGCAATACTGCTGGAAGCTGGCGAAGCCCGCCTTGGCGTTCCCGGTGGAGCTCACCCCCGTGAGGTCGAGGGGCTCGACCTGCGGCAGGTCATAGGCCGGGGCGGTGGCGGTTCCCCCCAGCTTGAAGACCAGCAGCCGGCCCGGCAGGCGCGAGCGGTCCGGCAGCAGGGCCGGCGAGGACAGGGCGCCGGCGCCGCCATAGCCGACCATCAGGGCCACATACTGCTCGCCGTCGATCTCATAGGTGGACGGCGAGGCGATCACTCCGTTCACCGTCTCATAGGACCAGAGCTTGGCGCCGGTGGCCGCGTCATAGGCCGAGAAGGTCCCTTCGGCCGCGCCCTGGAAGACCAGGCCGCCGGCCGTAGTCAGGACGCCGGCGTTCCAGAAGAAGGGATGCTCCACCGTCCAGCGCGCCTTCTGGGCCACCGGATCCCAGGCGATCAGCTGGCCCTTCACCATGGCCTTCAGACCCGCCAGCTGGGCGGCGTCATCGGGCAGGGCGTTGGCCAGGAAGTCCGTGCCCACATTCCAGCCGCCGGGCTGATGGCGATAATTGGCGTCGTTCACATAGGCGAAGGGCACGACCTGGGCCGGAATATAGACCAGCCCCGTCTGCGGATTGAACGCCATGGGATGCCAGTTGTGGGCCCCGAACGGCGCAGGGATCTGCAGGGAGGGGGCGTCGCGATAGCGGGCGCCTGGCGCCTCGACGGGGCGTCCGGTGGCCTTGTCCACGCCGGTGGCCCAGGTGATCGGCACATAGGGCTCGGCCGAGATCAGCTCGCCGGTCGCCCGGTCCAGCACATAGAAGAAGCCGTTCTTGGGCGCCTGCATTAGCACCTGGCGCGTCTGGCCTTCGATGGTCAGGTCCGACAGGATGATGTGCTGGGTGGCGGTATAGTCCCAGCTCTCGCCGGGCGTGGTCTGATAATGCCAGACGTACTGGCCGGTGTCGGGCTTGAGCGCCAGGATGGACGAGACGAACAGGTTGTCGCCCTTGCCGTCCGACCGCTTCTCATGGTTCCAGGGCGTGCCGTTGCCGACGCCCACATAGAGCAGGTCGAGCTTGGGGTCATAGGCCATGGCGTCCCAGACCGTCGCCCCGCCGCCGGTGGCCTTCCAGCCCTCGCCGAACCAGGTGCCGGCCGCCTTTTCCGCCAGGACCGCGTCGGACGCCGCCCCGTCGGGCTGGCCGTCGGGATTGGGGGCGGTGAAGAAGCGCCAGATCAGCGCGCCGGTGTCGGCGTCATAGGCCGACAGATAGCCGCGCACCCCGTATTCCGCGCCGCCATTGCCGATCAGCACCTTGCCCTTGATGACCCGCGGGGCGCCGGTGATCGTGTAGGGCTTGGCCGTATCGGTGGTCTGGACCGACCAGGCCTCGGCGCCGGTGTCGGCGTCCAGCGCGATCAGGCGGCCATCGAGGGCGCCCACAAACACTCTGCCGCCCCAGACCGCGACCCCGCGATTGACCACGTCGCAGCAGGCGTCGAAGGCCTTCTCCCCGGCGACCTCGGGATCATAGGACCATTTCAGCGCCCCGGTGGCGGCGTCGAAGGCATAGACCTTGGACCAGGCCGTGGTGGTGTAGAGCACCCCGTCCTTGACGATCGGCGTGGCCTCCTGGCCGCGGTCGGTGTCGAACTCATAGGACCAGGCCAGGCCCAGTTCGCCCACCGACTCGGCGTTGATCTGGGTCAGCGGACTAAACCGCTGCTCGGAATAGGACCGGCCATAGGAGAGCCATTCGGCGTTGGTCTCGGCCGCCTCCAGGCGGGCCTGGTCGACATCCCTGGGACCGGCCGCCTCCTGGCAGGCGCTGAGCAGACCTGCGCAGGCGAGCGCGATCAGGGTGAACTTGAGTTGCATGGCGGCCCTCCCCGGCCAGGCCGCGTCTCCGGCCTTTTGAGCTTTACTATGGCGTGCGCTCGGCCTCAGGCAATCCTCAGCCGATCCCTGATCGGCCGCGTCGATCGGCGAAGGCCGCCGCCAGGGTCACGGCCAGGAAGGCGCCGATGGCCGAGACGCCGGTTCCCAGCGGGTCGGCGTCGGCCGGCAACAGCATGGCGATGATCTGAAGCGCCACCAGGAAGCCGATAAACACGGGCGCGGCGACCGCCCCCAGCCCCTGGCGACCCCGGCTCCAGCCCCAGGCGCTCGCGGCCATGGCGATCAGGCCGATCTCCACCGCCTGCTCCGGGACCGGGTAATCCCAAAGCCCCAGGCCGACCTTCGGCCCGCCGAACCACAAGGCGAGGTCGGGCCGATGGACCAGGAAATCCAGCAGCCAGTGGGAAAACACCACCGCCCCCACCATCATCGCAGCCGCCCAGGGCAGCCGTAGCGCAAGCCGCGCGGCCAACGCGCCGAGCACCGACCAGCCCGCCGCGGCAGGCAGGGAATGGGTGTAGGGCATGTGCTCAAGCACCAGGGCGTTGCCCGGCAGGTCGGCGTCGATGGAGAAGCGCTCGGCGCCGGTGATGATCAGGGCGCCCCAGCCCACATCCACCAGCTGGGCGGCCAGGGCGTAGGCCCAAAGCGGGGCCCTGGGCTCAACCGCCTTGGCGGCGATGGCGGCGGCGTAGTGACCCACGAACATGATCGGTCCCTCCCCAGGGCGCCCCATCAGGGACCCCCGGCGGGCCATGGTCAAGCCTTGGCCGTTAACCCCTGACTCAGGTCTGAGAAACCCCGCCTTTACCGGCGACCTGTATCAATCCGCGACAAATGAGCCCCGTCCGAAGAGGCGGGCGTCCGGTACAGATGGTGTCTTCAGATGACCAAAACGGTCCTTGTCGTCGATGATGATCCGACCCAGCGCAGGCTGATCCAGGCCGTGCTGGAGCGCGAAGGCTTCGCCGTGGCCCACGCCGAGTCCGGCGACGCGGCCATCGACCACCTGATGGCCGGCGCCAAGGTGGATCTGATCCTGCTGGACCTGGTCATGCCCCGGCTCTCGGGCCAGGAGGCCCTGAAGGAGATGCGGGTCCGCGGCTTCCACCAGCCGGTGATCGTGGTCACCGCCCAGGGCAGCATCGACACCGTCGTCCTGGCCATGCAGGCCGGCGCCTGCGACTTCTTCGTCAAGCCGGCCAGCCCTGAACGGATCATGGTCTCCATCCGCAACGCGCTCTCCATGGGCGATCTGCGCGGTGAGGTGGACCGCCTGAAGAAGCACAAGACCGGCCGCTTCACCTTCGCCGACATGGTCGGCGGCTCGGCGCCCATGACGCTGGTCAAGCGCATGGGCGAGCGGGCGGCCAAGTCGACCATCCCCATCCTGATCACCGGCGAGAGCGGCGTCGGCAAGGAGGTCATCGCCCGCGCCCTGCACGGATCGTCCGACCGCTCTGGCAAGGCCTTCGTCGCCGTCAACTGCGGCGCCCTGCCCGAGAACCTGGTAGAATCCATCCTGTTCGGCCACGAGAAGGGCAGCTTCACCGGGGCCACCGACAAGCACCTGGGCAAGTTCCAGGAGGCCAATGGCGGCACCCTGTTCCTGGACGAGGTGGGCGAACTGCCGCTCGACATGCAGGTCAAGCTGCTGCGCGCCCTACAGGAAAGCGAGATCGATCCCGTGGGGTCCAAGCGCTCGGTGAAGGTCGATGTGCGCATCGTCTCGGCCACCAATCGCGACCTGTCCCTGGCCGTGGCCGAGGGCCGGTTCCGCGAGGACCTGTTCTATCGCCTCAACGTCTTCCCCATCGAGGCCCCGGCCCTGCGCACCCGCAAGGACGACATCCCGGCCCTGGTCGAGCACTTCATCCGCCGCTTCAATGTGGAGGAGGGCAAGAAGGTCGTGGGCTGCGCCCCCGAGACCCTGCAGCACCTGCTGGCCTTCGACTGGCCCGGCAATGTCCGGCAGCTGGAGAACGCCGTCTACCGGGCCATCGTCCTGTCGGACTCCCCCTATCTGCAGCCCTTCGACTTCCCGGCCATCTCCGGGATGGTGGCCCCGCCGCCCGAGCCTGTCGCAACCGCTCCAGCCTCGGCCCCCATCTCGCCCGACGCGGCTCGGGAGCTGATGGCCGAGTTGCCCAAGGATGCGCCGGTGCGGATCCTCGACGAGCGCGGCCACCTGCGCACGCTGGAAGACATCGAGCGCGACCTGATCCAGCTGGCCATCGAAATCTATGCCGGCCACATGAGCGAGGTCGCCCGGCGCCTGGGGATCGGCCGCTCCACCCTCTACCGCAAGGTCCGCGAACAGGGCCTGGACGGGGTGATCGGCGGCTCCGACGACGGCGAGACCGAGGCGGCCTGAAGGCTGAGCCTCGAAATCCCCGATCTCGTCACCCCGATCTCGTCATGCTCGCCCCTGTGGCGAGCATCCCTGTCGAGGGCAGGCGCAAGCGTCGCGAGGCATCCTGGGCACGAGGCCCAGGATGACGGCGGCGGGGGATGGACGCGCCTGCGGCGCGTAGGACCTCGGACTTAGTCGTCAGTCTCATGCGGCTTGCGGCCGAAGCCGCGGCGGGTCATGGGCTTTTTCTCGCCCTTGGCCTTGGCCGAGATCTCCTTGAGCTTCCGGTGCTGCAGGGCCGAGAGCGCCTGGCCCGGCGCGCCCTTTTCGGGATCGCCGAAGGCGCGGCCATAGGTCTTCACCCGATCTTCCACCGAACCCAGGAACTCACCTTCCCATTCGGAGAGCTCCACGCCGGCGCGCACGGCCTCGCGCTGGACGCGCTTGAGCGCGTTCAGCGCGGCCCGTTTGGCCTGGGCCCGGGGGTCTGGAGCCTTACGCTTCAAATCTCTCCGAGCGCCGAGAGATAGAGGTCGAGGATGGCCTCTTCCTCCTGACGCTTGGCGCGGTCCTGTTTGCGCAGGCGGACCACCTTGCGCAGCACCTTGACGTCAAAGCCGTTGCCCTTGGCTTCGGCGAAGACTTCCTTGATCTGCTCGGCGATCTCGGACTTTTCCAGCTCCAGGCGCTCGATGCGCTCGATGATGCTCTTCAGCTGCCCCTGGGCGGTGGTGTTCAGAATGTCGATGTGGGCGCTGTCGTCAGCCATGGAAACGCGTCTTCCGAGTCGAGGATGGTTTGAAGCGCCGGACCCTACCTCGCATCGGCGCCGAACGAAATCCGTCTGGAGGTCACAGGCTGAACTCCCCTAGGGTTGTTGCTCGTCATTCGCCAGCGGAGGCCGCCATGACCGACACCCCACGCCACCGACCCACCAAGGAAGAGGCCGAGGCCGCCGTCCGCACGCTCATCGAGTGGGCCGGGGACGATCCCGACCGGGAGGGGCTGACCGAGACGCCGGGCCGGGTCACCCGCTCCTATCGCGAGCTGTTCGCCGGATACGAGACCGACCCCCGGGAGTATCTGGAACGCACCTTCGAGGAGGTCGGCGGCTATGACGAGATGGTCGTGCTGCGCGACATCCGGGTGGTCAGCTTCTGCGAGCATCACATGCTGCCGGTGATCGGCCGGGCCCATGTGGGTTATCTGCCCACCAATCGGGTGGTCGGCATCTCCAAGCTGGCCCGGGTGGTCCACGGCTTCGCCCGCCGACTGCAGATCCAGGAGAAGCTCACCGCCGAGATCGCCGGCGCCATCCAGGACATCCTGCGCCCCAAGGGCGTCGGCGTGCTGATCGAGGCCGAGCACTCCTGCATGACCATGCGCGGGGTGAATACGCCAGGCTCGACCCTGACCACCTCGACCCTGCTGGGCGAACTGCGCGACGATCCCCGCACCCGCCAGGAATTCCTGGAGCTGGTCCGCGGGCGGTGAAGATGAAATCACCCCACCGCCGTCATGGTCGGGCTTGACCCGACCATCCATGCACACCGATCGACCCAGGTGTTCATGGCCCCTCGGGTCAAGCCCGAGGGTGACGGTGGGGTTAGTGTCGGGCCCCTACAGCAGGCCGTGGGCCTCAAGAGCGGGGCGCAGGGCGGCCGGGTCGGTGAAGTGGTGGGTGTTCAGGCCGAAAACCTTGGCCGCGGCGATGTTGGCGGCGCTGTCGTCCACGAACAGGATGTCACCGGCCGCGTGGCCGAACCGTGCGCAGGCGATGGCGTAGATGCGCGGGTCGGGCTTGATCAGCTTTTCCTCGGCCGAGACCACATAGCCCTCCAGCCGCGCAAAGGCCGGGCTCATGGCGATGACCCCGTCAAACACCTCGTGGGACATGTTGGTCAGGCCAAACTGCGGTACGCCGGCCCCGTGCAGGGCCTCGATGGCGGCCTCGGTCTCGGGGATGGTTCCGGAGAACATCTCCCACCACCGCTCTTCCCAGGCGCGGATCTCGGCCTCGTATTCCGGGAAGCGTTCGATCAGGCCTTTGCGGTTTTCCGCGAAGGTGACGCCGAGGTCGTGGTTCACATGCCAGACCATGGTGCAGACATGCGAAAGGAACCGGTCCAGTTCGGCCGGCTCCTTGAAAATCTTCGCATAGAGCGTCCGCGGATCCCAGCGGACCACGACATTGCCGATATCCCAGAGAACAGCCTTGGCCATCTCCGGGGCCGGCCGCGCTTAGCCCTGCTTGGCTTTGAAGCGCGGGTCCGTCTTGTTGATGACGTAGACCACGCCCTTGCGGCGAACGAGCTTGCAGTCGCGGTGACGCGTCTTCAGCGACTTCAGCGAGCTTCTGACCTTCATGAGCTTGTCTTCGCGCGTCGCCGCGCGCCGTCCTTCAGAGGGTTACCAACAGAGCCGGCGCATATACGGGGCGGGGCCTTGGGAGTCAACGGGGGCTCGCAGCGGAGGCCGTACGACCCCTGGTCTGGCTTGCGGCGTCGGCCCAAAGGGGCGAGGCTTCTCCCATAAGAATTAAGTCATGGGAGGATCATTCATTATGTCTGCGACCATTAATCCGAACGGAACCCTGAAGGGCAAGGTCGCCCTGGTCACCGGCGCCAGCCGCGGCATCGGCGAGGCCATCGCCGCGCGCCTGGCCATGGAGGGCGCCAAGGTCGTCGTCTCGGCCCGCACGGCCCAGGAGGGCGAGAGCCGCCTGCCCGGGACGCTCGCCCATACGGTGGAGCGGCTGAAGGCCGCCGGCGCCGAGGCCGTCCTGGTCAAGGCCGACCTGGCCCAGGCGTCGGAGCGCGAACGGCTGGTGGAGGAGGCCGAAGCCGCCTTCGGCCCCATCGACATCCTGATCAACAACGCCGCCATCACCTATTTCATGCCGGTCCAGGACTTCACGGAGAAGCGCTTCAAGCTGATGATGGAGGTGCAGGTCTATGCGCCCTTCCACCTGGCCCAGCTGGTAATGCCCGGCATGCGCCAGAAGGGCTGGGGCTCGATCGTCAACATCTCCTCGCCGGCCGGCATCCATCCCAAGCAACCCTATGCCGGCGGCCGCGGCGGCACGGTCTATGGCCTGTGCAAGGCGGCCCTGGAGCGGTTCACGACGGGGCTCGCCTCCGAAGTCCAGGGGGATGGGATCGCGGTCAATGTGGTCTCGCCGGGCCTGGTGGACACCCCTGGCGTCGCGGTCCACGGCCTGATCAACGAACAGACCAAGGACCGGGTGCAGCCCATCGAGTTCATCGCCGAGGCGGTCTATCAGCTGGCCAAGGCCGATGCGAAATCCATGACCGGCCGCGTCGACTATGCCGAACCCCTGCTCAAGGAGCTGGGGATCAAGCCGTCAGAACTGGTCTGAGCGACCTAGTCCTCGAGAAGGGCCTGGAAGGCTGGCGAGAGCCGCTCTTCCAGGCCCTTTTTCGTATGGATCAGGAACCGCGCGGGAACGTCGTGGGCCGCGCAGAGCGCCAGGCCTTCTTCGGACCCCACCACTGACAGCAGGGTGCACCAGGCGTCGGCGACCATGGCCTGGGCGTTCAGCGCGCTGACACAGGCCACGCCGCTCTCGCTGGGCCGGCCGGTGCGGGGATCGAGGGTATGGGCAAGCCGGCGGCCCTCATGGATCATGTAGCGGCGATAGTCGCCGGAGGTGGCCACCGACAGGCCGCACAGGGCCAGCAGGATCGGCGTCTGGCTTTCAATCTCGCCCTCCAGCCGCTCCAGGGCCACCCACCAGGGCTGGCCGTCGGGCTTCAGCCCCTCGCCGCGCAGTTCGCCGCCGACCTCCAGCAGGAAGTCGCGGACGCCAAGCCGCAGCAGCGCACGGGCCGCCTCATCGACCCCGAACCCCTTGGCGACGCCCGACAGGTCCAGGCTAAGCCCTCCCGGCTGGCGCAGCCGTCGACCGGCGGGATCGAAGTCCAGCCTCGTCCAGCCGGCCTGGGCGTGAGCCTCGGCGATCATCTGCGCCGTCGGCGGGGTGGCGATCGGTCCTGGCGGCCCAAACCCCCAGAGGTCGGTCAGACGGCCGACCGTGGGATCGAACGCCCCTTGGCCCAGGGCCGCCATCTCCAGGGCGCAGGCCATCACCTGGGCGAAGCCTGCAGGCAGATCCTGCCAGGCGCCGGCCGGGGCGCGGTTGAAGGCGCTGATGTGGGAGGCCGGCTCCCAGGTGCTCATCTCCGCCACCACCCGATCCAGACGGTCCTGGACCGTGCGGGCCAGGACCTGGGCGCCGAGGCCCGGCAGGGTGATCGCCCTGAGCGTCCAGGTGACGCCCATGGCGGCGCCGGAGGCTTCCACCTCCAGCCCGCCGGCCTGAGGCGCCAGGTCCTCAGGCAGGGTCAGGGGCACGGCGACCCGGTGTTCGGGGCCGGCGCGCACAGATGAGGGGGCCTCCGGAGCCAAGCGGCCTATTCCGGCAGGACTTCCAGGGTGCCGACATAGACCGCCATGCGCTCGGCGCCCTCGATCGGGCTCTTTCCGCCGCGCATCTCGGCCTCCATCCAGTACATGCCGGGCTCGTCCCAGTTGATCTCCAGCAGGCCGTCGGCGGCGGTGGTCAGCTTCATCTCGCCGGGCTCGTCCCGGTAGCGTCCGCCGCCGCGGATCACCGTGACCTCGACGCCGGAGGCCGGCTGGCCGTCCAGCAGCAGGCGGAACTGGGCCGTCTCGCCGGCGAACAGGTCATTGGGGTGGGTGACCGGCGCCAGCTCCAGGCCCTTGCCGGTCGGGGCCAGGGCCTCGGTGGTGGGCTCGCCCAGGGTGGCGAAGGTCTCGATGCGACGCTGGGAGTGGACGATCCTCACATCGGTGGCCTCGGCCGGAATGGCGGTGGGCAGGTCGGCGGCCGCCCCGCGCCAGCGCTTCTGCTCGCCCCCCAGCTTGTAGGAGGCCATCAGCCCGTCGCCGACGCTGGCGATGCGATAGGTGCCGGGCGTGGTGAGCGGGATGTCGAAGGTGGAGCGATACTTGCCGGTGGCGGCGTTCTGGGGCGCGACCGTCGCGCCGTCCGGGCCGGTGATGACCAGGCCGTCCAGGCGCATGGGCACATGCTCGAAGACGAACAGGTCGTTGGAGACCGCCGCATCCACCGTCACCCAGGGATCGGTTCCCGACAGGACGGTCATGGAGGGCAGCATCCACTGCCGATGGGCCTGGGCGGCCATGGGAGCGGCCAGCATGGCGGTGAGCGCCGCAGCGGCGCAGAGGGGGCGAAGCAGGGTCTTCATGGCGCGTCTCTCCAGGAGCTTGTGGGTTTTGAGGGTCAGGGCTTTAGGCTGAGGCTGACGGCGCCGAGCTCGGTCTCGCCCTTGGCCTGGCCGGTTGCGGGCGCCTTGGGCGGCCACTGGAAGGGGATGCGGACCATTTCTCGGCCGCCGACCTCGCGGGCGGCTTCCACCACCAGATTGTACTGGCCGGCCGGAAGAGTCCCGAGCGGCGCCTTGCCGCCGACGAACTTCACCTGATGGCGGCCGGGGGCCTTGGTGGCGCCGCTGACGCCGTCGGCCGGCAGGGTCATGGCCCGCCCCGCCCGGCGCCACCACTGGCGCATGTCCTTCAGCCAGGTCTCGCCTTCCTGGTTTCTGAGCTTGATGTCGTACCAGACCGCTAGCGTCTTCACCGCCGTCTGATCCGGCTTCTCCACCCAGATGGCCACATAGGGGTTGTGGTACTCGGCCACCGACATGCGGGGGATTTCCACGCTGAGGTTCAGCTCGGCCGCGGCGGCCGGCGAGGCCATCAGGCCGGTGAGAACGGCGGCGGAAGCAAGTCGGCGCATGGGCGAAGATCCGTTCAGTGAATGAAGAGCAGGGCGAGCAGCAGGGGAATGATCAGGCCGGCCCCCACCAGGGGCCAGGTGGACCGGCGGGCGTGGGAATGCAGCTGTAGAAGGATCAGGCCGGTGACGCAGAACACCACGCAGCCGATGGCGAAGATGTCGAGGAACCACATCCAGGCCACCCCGGTGTTGCGGCCCTTGTGCAGGTCATTGAGGTAGGCGACCACGCCGCGGTCGGTGCGCTCGTAGATGACCTCGCCCACCGCGGTGTCGAGGCTCAGCCAGGCGTCGCCGCCGGGCCGCGGCAGGGCGAGATAGGCCTCGCCCGGCGACCATTCCGGGGCCGCGTCGGCAGGCAGGCTCACCTTGAGTTCCTCGCCGATCCAGGCGCGCACGGGATCGGGCAGAGGGGCCTCCTGCGCCTCCGCAGCCTGCGCCAAGGCCAGGAGGTCGGCCGGCAGCTCGGCCGTCTGCTCGCTCACCCGCGGGGTGGCGGGAATCGAACCGGCATGGTTCAGCGTGATGCCGGTGATGGCGAACAGCAGCATGCCGATCAGGCAGATGGCCGCGCTGATCCAGTGCCAGCGCAGGATCTGGCGCAGGAAGCCGGCCCGTCGCTGCGCCTGGCGCTTGGCCCGCGCGCG
Source organism: uncultured Caulobacteraceae bacterium (assembly GCA_937910255.1). Lineage (GTDB taxonomy): Bacteria > Pseudomonadota > Alphaproteobacteria > Caulobacterales > Caulobacteraceae > Phenylobacterium. Next base: position 24,533 of record CALEOQ010000180.1, read on the forward strand.
GGCCTCGGCGGCGTCAGGCGCCGCCGCAACTTCACCCAGCCGTTCAGACGTCGACATTCACCGAAACCCACCACACCCCGCGCACTTGCGACTAGCTCGCACTAGCAAGCCCCCTGCGAGGCCACAAGCTTTTTGCGATTTATTCTCAGCCCAGCCAATAAGATTTCACCGTGTCCCGCGGAACCGGCGGGCCGCTTGGGCTTTTCTTCCTCGCAGGCGAGGCCGTGATCCCCCCCACCGACCTCGCCCTAGCGTCCTGAAGCCCCGGGCCTGCAAAGGTCCGGGGTTTCCCATATCCGCCGCCACGCGCGATCGCGCGATTGAGGCGCCGGCCAAGGAGCCCTAGGATTGGCCATGGACCGACGCTCCTTCCTCGTTCTGCTTGTCGCCGGCTGCGCAGACCCCGCCGCCAACCTCGGGCCGCAGCTGGCCCTGGGTCCTGGCGTTCCCACCCCTTACCGGCCCGAGCCCGCCGTCGATCTGCCCCCATCGGGAAGCCCGACCTTCGACGCCTGGCTGAAGGACTTCTATGTCAAGGCGGTCAAGGCCGGCCTCCCGTCGGACCTGCTGGACCGGGAGCTTCGCGGCCTCACGCCCAACGATCGGATCTCGGCGCTGGATTCCCGGCAGCCGGAGTTCTCCCGCCCGGTCAGCGACTATATCCGCGGCGTCGTCACCGATGACCGGATCGCCATCGGCGCGCGCCGCCGCGACGCCCTGCCGGTCCTGGCACAGATCGAGGCGCGGCACGGCGTGCCGCGCAATGTGCTGGTGGCCATCTGGGGCCTGGAGTCCGGCTTCGGCGCCATCCTGGGCGATTTCGACGTGATCCGGGCCATGGCCACCCTGGCCGCCGACGGCCGGCGCCGGGAATTCGCCGAAGACCAGCTGATGGCCGCGCTGAAGATCATCGGCTCGGGCGAATTCCCCCGCTCGCGCCTGGTCGGCTCCTGGGCCGGCGCCATGGGCCAGACCCAGTTCATCCCCACCACCTTCCTGGCCACCGCCATCGATGGCGACGGCGACGGCCGCCGCGACCTGTGGGACTCCTCGGCCGACGCCCTGGCCTCGGCCGCGAACCTGCTGTCCAAGGCCGGCTGGCGCCGCGGCGAAAGCTGGCACATCAAAATTATATCCAGAATTAAAAAAACAACCTGTAATTAGTAATTTTGCCGGAGTGCGTTGTAATTGTAGTCAGGGAAGCTATTGGATTCGTTGTCATGATGGACACCCTGGTATATTGACGGT
>CALEOQ010000181.1 GCA_937910255.1 uncultured Caulobacteraceae bacterium
AGGAGATGGGCGCGGTGAAACATGGCTGAGCACAGTGACGGCACGATGTGTGGAGTGGGGGTGGTGGGTGGGGGGGGGGGGGCGGGGGGTGGGGTGGGTGTGTTTTTTTTTTAATGATACGGCGACCACCGAGATCTACCCTCTTTCCCTACACGACGCTCTTCCGATCTCGAACGAGACGGCTGAACACCGCAATGGCGCCGGGGCCGTCCTTCAGATCGTTCAGGACATTGCCCTTGTTCTGCCAGAGGGCCTCGCTCTTGGGCTGTGCCTTGATGCCGGCGTTGAGCGCCTGCAGGGCCTCCTGCGGGCGGCCCAGGCGGCGGAGCGAGACGCCGAGAACGTTCCAGAGCTCACTGTCGCGGGGATAAATCTCCGCGCCGGTTTTCGCCCAACGGGCGCTGTCCTCATAGCGGCCCCGGCGAAACAGCAGCGAGGCGAAATTGCGATAGAGCTGGGCGCCAGACTTGGGCTCGTCGGTCAACAGCGCTTCGGTCAGGGCGACCCCATCCTCGAAGTGGCCAGCCTTGAAAGCGGCCTCAACTGCGGCGATCCGGTCGTTCATTGCGAAGTCCTGAAATGGCGGTCGCACACGCCAGGTGCGGCGCGACGCTCGTCGTCGGAACAGCAATTCTAGAGAGCGCCTGCTGCGGCGCCAACCGATGCCGGAAAGCTAGGCCGTGGGCTCAAGATTTCCAGGGGGGGCCGGGTTGTGCGAGAAGCGCCACTTCAGCGCCAGGATGAGCCCCGACAGGATCAGACAGACCGAGTTGGTCAGCATCACCGGCCAGCTCCCGATCATCACTCCGTAGGTCACCCAGAGACTGAAACCGGTGACGGTCACCACGTACATGCGCAGGGAAATCGATCGGGCGTCCCGCTCCCGCCATGTCTTGATGAGTTGAGGTGTGAAGCTCACCATCGAACACAGACCGGCGCAGAAGCCGATCACCTCGGCCAGGAAACTCGGGGCCATGGTTGTCTAAGCCGTCTGTTCGAGGCGTTGCACGCCCCAGCGGGCGGCGTAGCTGTCGGAAAGGGTGAGGCCCGGCGGCGGGGGCGCGTCGGCGCAGCCACGCTCCAGGCATCCGACGAGATAGGTCAGGGCGCGACGGACGGCGCGGTCCGTGTAGGGCTTTCCGATTACGCCGCAGGCGCCGGCCAGATCATCCGGGAGGCGCTTCACATTGGCGGTCATGAACAGCACCATCGCCCCGTGATGGGCGGCGATCTCGCGAGCCGCATCGACTCCGGTGGGGCCGTCAGCCAGATGAACATCCACCAGGGCGATGTCCGGCTTCAGCCTCCCGGCCATCTGCACCGCCACGGCGGAGTCCGGCGCGTGCCCGACCTCGACGCAACCAGCCTCTTCCACCAGGAAGCCGAGTTCGACGGCCAGCAGGGCCTCATCCTCGACGATCAGCACAGACAGGGGGTTGGGCATCAAGGGACCTAGGCGTTCACGGGCAATTCGAGAATGGCGCGCACGCCGGGGTTCACGGATTCAAAACGCAGCTCGGCGCGCAGTTGTTGCGCCAGCAGGCCGACAATCGTCAGGCCAAATCCTGGTGCGAACCGTCCGCAGGGGGGAAGGCCTGGGCCATCGTCACAGATCTCGATCACGTAATGGCCGTTCTGGCGCTGGACGCGTACGCCCAGCCTGCCTGCGCGCCCCTCGGCCAGGCCGTGGGAGAGGGCGTTGTCCAGCAACTCATTGACCGCCAGGGCCAGGGGCGCGGCCTGGGCGGCGGCGATCTCGATACTTTGAAGATCCAGATCGACTTCCACCTCGTCGCGGCTCAAGGACACGTCGCCCACCAGGTCGCGAACAAAGGCGGCCACATCGAACCGCTCCAGATCGCGGCTCTGGAACAGGCGCCGGTGCACTGTGGCGATGGCGCTCACCCGCGACAGCATCGACTGAAGGGCCACCCGCGTCTGCTGGTCTTCGGTTCGCCGCGTCTGCAGGACCAGCAGCGAGCTTATGAGCTGGAGGTTGTTCTTGACCCGGTGATCGACCTCGTGGAGCAGCGCCGTGCGCTCGGCCACGGCCTGCTCGGCGGCCCGGGCCTGCTCGGTGGCCACCGACACCAGGCCCTCCCGGTCCTGGACGAGTCGATTCTCGGCGTTCTTCCGGGCGGTGACATCGATCTGCGAGCCGATGAAATAAACCAGCAGACCTTCGGCGTTGTGCACCGGACTGATCTGCAGGGCGTTCCAGAACGGCTTGCCGTCCTTGCTGTAGTTCAGGATGTCCACATTGACCGGCGCGCCGTCGGCGACCGCCTGGGCCAGCCTTCGCGCCGCCTCCGGATCGGTGTCTGGACCTTGGAGGAAGCGGCAGTTGCGTCCCAGAATCTCGTCGCGGGGATAACCGCTGAGGGCGAGGAAGGCGTCATTGGCGAAGACGATGGGCATGTCCGGCGCCTGGGCGTCGGCGATGATCATCGACATGCGGGTGGCGTGGACGGCGGCGGCGAACGGATCGTCGATGCCGGCCTGCGGGGTCAACAGGCTGTCAGCCCGAAAGGTGTCCCTTCGCTCGCTCATGATCTTTGCACCGCGTCCCCGAGAGCCAGACAAACGCCGGCTGGCCGGGGCAGTTCCAGGGCCGCATCCCAGGTCAGGCGCCTGTGAGTCGTGAATTCTTTCCGTTGTCACGGCGATGACACAGGTATGCGGCTTGGTGGATGATCCGGCGAACGGAGATTCGGATTTGTCCCTGCTGCCTCACCCCTTCCCCCTCGGACCTCCCCAGCTCGGAATATCGTCGTGCAGGGGAACAGGGTAGACATCGCGTGTCGGCCGTCGATTAAAAAAATAGACGAAATACGCACTAGCTCGCATCACC
>CALEOQ010000182.1 GCA_937910255.1 uncultured Caulobacteraceae bacterium
GGTGGGCGGGGGGGGGGAGGGGCAGGGTGGGAGGACGCCGAGTGGCGGTTCGGGTGGGGGGGGAGGGGGGTGGGCGGCCGGTCCTGTTGCTTCGGGGAGGTCAAGGGGGGGCAGGGCACCTTCCAACGCAGCAGCTTCCTGCTGGGCGGTTGCGCCGGCGCCGGCATGCTGGCGCTTGGCGGCCGACGGGCCCATCTGCAGATCCTCGAGGCGCAGCGCTATGAGAAGCTGTCGGCCTCCAACCAGTTCAACTTCCGCCTTGTGCCGCCGCCCCGCGGGCTGATCGTCGACCGCCATGGCGCGGTGCTGGCCACCAACCGCCCGAACTTCCGCCTGCTGGTGGTCAAGGACGGGGTGCACGAGCCCGGCGCGACGCTGAAGACCCTGGCCCACTTCGTCCCCCTGGACGACGATCGCCAGGCCCGGCTGATGCGCGAGTTCGAGCGCACGCCCAACCAGCGCCCGGTCTCGGTCATGGAGGACATGACCTGGGAGCAGTTCTCCGCGATCAATGTGCGTGCGCCCGAGATGCCGCACGTGACCGCCGACATGGGCGAGGTGCGAGTCTATCCGTACGGCGGCGCCTTCGCCCACGTGATCGGCTATGTGGCCAAGGTGAACCGCGAGGACCTGACCGACACCGGTCCCAATTCCGAGCCGATCCTTTTGCATCCCGGCTTCCGCATCGGCCGGCAAGGGGTGGAGAAGGCCTTTGACCTCGACCTGCGCGGGCGCACCGGCGCCAAGAAGGTCGAGGTGGACGCTCGCGGCCGCGAAATCCGCCACGATCAGGATGGCGACATCCCCGCCGAGGCCGGCAAGACCGTCGCCCTGACGCTGGATGTGGACATCCAGAACCGCGCCCTGGAGGTGATGGGCGACGAGAGCGGCGCCATCGTGGTCATGGACTGCCGCAACGGCGACCTGCTGTGCATGGTCTCGACGCCCAGTTTCGACGCCAACCGCTTTGTCCGCGGCCTGTCGACGGCCGAGTACCGCGCCCTGGCCGACTATGAGCGCCGGCCGCTGCTCGACAAGGCCATGAGCGGCACCTATCCGCCGGGCTCGACCTTCAAGCCCACCGTGGCCCTGGCGGCTCTGGAGGCCGGGATCGATCCGGAACAGCGGATCAACTGCTCCGGCGGCTGGTACTTCGGCGGCCGCACCTGGCGCTGCTGGCGCCACGGGGGCCACGGTCCCCAGAACATGCACGACGCCATCAAGAACTCGTGCGACATCTATTTCTATCAGGTGGCCCTGCGCATGGGCCCCGACTATATCGCCCGCGCCGCCAAGGCCCTGGGCTTTGGCCAGACCTTCGACATCGGTATTCCCGGTCAGCGCAGCGGCGTGGTCGGCTCCACCGAATGGAAGCGCACCCAGGTCAAGCGCGACCCCACCTGGCACCCTGGGGACTCGGTCAGCTATGGGATCGGCCAGGGCTATGTGGCGGTCAACGGGCTGCAGCTGGCGGTGATGACGGCGCGCCTGGCCAATGGTCGCAAGGCGCTGAACCCCCGGCTGGTCAAGTCTGTGGGGGGCGTGGAAATGCCGCCCGGCGACAAGGTCGAGGCCCTGCCATTCTCGACCGAGCACCTCGACTATGTCCGCGCCGGCATGATCTCGGTGGCCAATGACCGCAGCGGCACGGCCTATCGCCAGAGCCAGCTGGGCCTGGGTGACGTCATGATGGCCGGCAAGACCGGCACGGCTCAGGTCCGCAGCTATGACGGGGTGGCCTCGCGCAGCAGCGACAGCGTCCGCTGGGGGCTCAAGGACCACAATCTCTATGTGGCGTTCGCGCCGGTGGACGATCCCCGCTATGCGGTCTCGGTCATCATCCAGCACGGCGGCAAGGGCGGCGCCACGGCTGCGGCGCCCCGGGCCCGCGAAGTGATGCGGGTGGCCCTGCTGAAGGACCCCGAGATCCGGGCCCGGATCGAGCGCCCCCTGCCCATGCCCGATGTCAGCGACCTCCCGACAGTGGGCGCGGCGCCGGACGCCCCCGTGGAAGGCCCGCCCCTGGCGGCTGATCCGGCGGCGCCCACATGACCGTCAGCGCCCTGACCCGGCCGGGTGAGCGCGACCGCCTGGTCGTCAAGTTCACCCAGATCGACTGGACCTTTGTCGTCGCCCTGTGCCTGCTGGCCGGCGCCGGCTCGCTGATGATGTTCTCGGTGGCCGGGAGCTCTTGGGAGCCTTGGGCCGGGGCGCACCTGTTCCGCTTCGGCTTCTGTCTGATCCTGATGATCGCGCTCGCCCTGTTCGACATCCGCGTAGATCAGAAGCCGGCACACGTCTGAACTCCAGTCACGTCGTAATCTCGTATGCCGTCTTCTGCTCGAACAAAAAAACC
>CALEOQ010000183.1 GCA_937910255.1 uncultured Caulobacteraceae bacterium
GGCTCCGCGCGGCGCGTCCCGGCCGCGCTACGGCCCGCGGGGAGGCGCCGCCGGCCCCGCCGCAGCGGGAGGTTCGTCCGGGGAGCGGGCCGGTCATGCGGGGCGCGCTGCCGCCGGTCCGCGACCGGGCGCCCGATCGCCTGGGCGGCCCGCCGGCCGGCCCCTTGCCCACCAGCATCTACGACCAGGCCGCGGCAGCCCCGCCGGCGCCGCAGGCTCAGCCCCAGTATCAGCACCCGGCGCCGTCGCCCGCCGAGGTGCCGCGTCAGATCGCCCAATCGGCGCCCCTCCCCGCCGCCCGCCCCGGGGGCGTCCAGCTCTACTCCCTGCACCGGGAGTACGGCCTGACGCCCGACGCCATTCCCGCCCCGCCCCAAGGTCCGAACTACATCCTGGTGGGGCCGCCCGACGCGCCCCCGGCCGAGGACAAGGCCGACGAGGGCGGCGAGGGTCTTGATCGCCAGTTCTGAGACATCGCCCATGGAACGGTCCAAGCTTCACGATCTGATCGCCCTGGCCAACGAGCCCTCCAGCGCCCGTCGGCGGGAGCTGCTGCGGGGGGTGACCGACCTGTTCTTCGCCGGCGACGGCGCCCATGGCGGCGCTGAGCTGGCCCTGTTCGACGACGTCATGGGCCAGCTGGCCAGCGATATGGAAGAGGCCGTGCGCGGCGAGCTCGCCAGCCGCCTCGCCGCCGCCGCCGCCCCGCCGCGCCACCTTCTGCGGGATCTGGCCCGCGACACCGCCATCTCCGTGGCCGAACCGGTCCTGACTGGGTCGGCGGCCCTGACCGACGACGACCTGCTGGCGGTCGCCCATACCCGCGGCCAGGACCATCTGCGCGCCATCAGCCAGCGCTCCACGGTGTCGGCGGCGGTCTCCGAAGCCATTGTCGAGCGCGGCGACGACCACACCCTGGGCGCCCTGCTGCGCAATGACGGCGCCGAACTGTCGCGGGAATCCCACGAGCGCGCGGTGGACCGGGCCATGGCCAACACCGATCTGCACGCCGCCGTTGTCGCGCGCCGCGCCGTGCCGGTGGATCTGCTCAACGAGATGTACTTCATGGTCGAGGCGCAGCTGCGCGACACCATCCGCGACCGCAACAGCGAGGTGGACCCCGAGGCTCTCGAGGCGGCCCTGGCCGCCAGCCGCAAGACCCTGGCCACCCGCGACGGCGCCCTGCCCGACGACTATGAGGAGGCCGAGCGCGCCGTGCGCCTGCTGAAGCTGCGCAACGGCATCACGCCGCCGGTCCTGGCCGCCTTCCTGCGCAACCGGGAGACCACCAGATTCCTGGTGGCGCTCTGTGAGCTGGCCGATATCGACTTCGGGACGGCGCGCAAGATCCTGGATCGGCGCGACCTAGACGCCCTGTCCATCGTCTGCAAGGCGGCGGGCTTCGAACGGTCCCTCTACCTGACCTTCGCCGTCCTGATCCTCGACCGGGAGGCCAACGCCATGGGTCGCGCGCGCGAATATGGCGAGCTCTTCGAGGCCCTGCCCCGGGAAGCCGCCCAGCGGACCATCCGCTTCTGGCGCCTGCGCCGCCAGACCGGGGACGTCGCGGCGGCCTGAGCCTCAAGTCTAGAGCCTCAAAGTCTTGAGCGCGTTTTGATCCGATAACCGGTTCCCACTTATCGGAACGCGCTCTAGGTCCCAGGCTCGCCCTGGGGTTCGCCGCTCTGCGCCGGGGCCGCGTTCGCAGGCGGCAGCTGGTAGCGGATCGGCAGGGTGACACGGCCGCCTACGGTCGGCAGCCCCTGCTCGGTCCAGACCGACAGGCGGAAGTGCGGCGCCAGCGCCAGGGCCGCCTGGCCAAATCCGAACTCGGCCGGCTCCTCCGATATCACCTGACAGTCCTGCACCGCCCCGCCCGTTCCCACGACGCAGGCGATGACCACGCGGGCGCCCGATATCCCCTGGGCCCGAGCCTCGGCGGGATAACCCCCGACGACGGCCCCGGCCGAGGGGAGCTGCGTCCACTGGGGCCTGCCGATCACCCGCTTTTCGGGGTCCAGCATCCCCGGGTCGAACGTGACCATGTATTGGGTCTCGACCCCGCGCAGATCGGCGTCGTCGGGCGTCGGCGCCAGCTCGAACCGCTCCGAAAGGCTGCGGGCCGCCTTGGCGAAGCCATAGCCTCGCGGCGTTTCACTCAGCGTCGTGCAGGCCCTGAGACGACGATACTCGGTCAGGGCGCAGCGGATGGTGGCCGTGCCTCCGAGCCCATCGGCGGCCGCCTTTTCCGGATAGGCCGCCGCCGTCTCCGCATGGCTCGGGGCGTCAGCCCACAGCGGCCGGCCCATGAAGCGCCGGGTCATCAGGTTGCGCCCCCCAGGCAGGAACGACCCCGTGGGTGTCCCAAGGCCCTTGAAGCTGATCGGGATGCGGGCGCGCGAGACGACCGGCTGGCCATCCTTCATCGCCGGCTTCATGAGGAACTGGGGCGTCAGCGCGATGGCGGCCTGACCAAAGCCAATGCCCGCCGGCTCTTCCGACACGACGACGCAGTCAAACAGCGCGCCCTGAGGACTGATCTTGCAGCTGATGGTGGCCTCGCCATCGAGGCCTTTTTCCAGCGCCTTGGTGGGAAAGACGGCCATGAGCTGGGACGGCGTCGGTCGCCTTAGCCAGTCGGCTAGAACGTCGGGCCGCTCAGCCGGCTCCTGCGCTGCGGCAGGCCCCGCAAAGGTCAGGATGGCGCACAGGGCCAGGCGGGTCAGTCTCATCGGCGCATCCTCCGGGGAGGAAGCCTACCAAAGGTTGTCTTCGGTATCGATACCCGTATTTCAAACCCCGTCGCGGGGGACCACGCGGATGCGCAGGCGCTCCATGGCGTCGATGGCGATGAGGGTGAAGGAGCGCAGGCCTTCTTCCGCGAAGACGTCCAGGGCCGCCTGAAGGGCCAGCGCCGCCGAGGCGCGCTCGCCGCGGTCCTTGCCGGTGATGTCCAGCCGCGCCTCATAGATCCGGGCGAGATTGACCTGGGCCAGCGCCCAGCTCACCGGATCCACGCCGGCGCGACGGTGCGACAGCTCGATCTTGAAGGCGGCCTCGGCGGCGTCCAGCACCGCGAGATCGCCGGACAGCTCGGCCGAACTGATCGGAAGAGCACACGGCTGAACTCAGTCACGTCGTTAGCTCGTATGCCGCTTTCCGCCTGAAA
>CALEOQ010000184.1 GCA_937910255.1 uncultured Caulobacteraceae bacterium
GGACGGCGGGCTGTTCGGAGCTGACGACAGCCGGACGCGGATCCCGGACGCTTCGTGGGAGCTGACCCGCGCGGCGGCCCTCTATGCCGACCGGGTCTCGATCCATGTGGAGCCGCCGCGGGAGGAGAGCCTGGCGGCCTTCGCCCCAGAAAAGGACGCCGGCGTCATCCGCAAGGCCATGGGCGCGGTGCGCCTGGGGATCGAGGCGGGCCAGGCGCCGGCCCGCAAGACCAAGCCTCCCAAATATGCGCCGGCCGGCCAGTCGACCCAGATGATCATCGGCGCCGATGGCGCGAGCGACGGGGAGATCCTGGCGCGGTCCAACACCCTTTACGGAAACTATGGCCTGCGCCGGGTCTATTATTCGGCCTTCAGCCCGATCCCAGACGTGGCCAGGTCCCTGCCGGCCCAGCGCCCGCCCCTGATGCGGGAGCACCGGCTCTATCAGGCCGACTGGCTGATGCGGTTCTATGGCTTCGAGACGGGCGAGATCATTGGGCCGGGCGAAGACCTGGACCTGACCATCGATCCCAAGCTCGCCTGGGCGCTTCGCCATAGGGCCGACTTTCCGGTGGATGTGAACACCGCGTCTCGCGAGACGCTGCTGCGGGTGCCGGGTCTCGGGACCCGCAGCGTGGACCGGATGATCGCGGCGCGGAAGCTGACGCGGCTGGCCCTGGCCGATGTGAAGCGCCTGGCCCGCAATATCGAGAAGCTGAAGCCCTTCGTGATCGCCAGCGACTGGAGCCCCGGCGCCCTGGCCGACCGGGCCGATCTGCGCGACCGGTTCGCCCCGCCACCGCAGCAGTTGAGCCTGTTCTGATGCGCGTCGTGCGGCTGAGCTCGGAGACCGACTTCGAGGGCTGGCGGGGCGCCGCCCGGACCTTGCGCGCTGAAGCAGCGACCCCGGCCGACGTGCTTTGGACCGTGGATGGCGGTCAGGCGAGCCTGTTTCCGACCGAGACGACACAGGCCCCGGCGGGTGGGGCAGGGGGCTTCAAGGTCAGCCGCGCCTTTGTCGATCTCGCAGGCCGGGTGGCGCTGCATCGTTCGCCGGAACGTTTCGACCTGCTCTACCGCCTGCTCTGGCGGCTGGAGGCGACGCCGCGCCTGCTGGAGATCGCCAGCGACCCTGACGTGTCCCTGGCCCTGGACATGCAGAGCCAGGTCAACCGGGCGGCGCACAAGATGAAGGCCTTCGTCCGTTTTCGCGAGGTGGCGACGCAGGATGGCGTCGAGGCCTTCGTCGCCTGGTTCGAGCCGGCCCATCGGGTGACCGAGGCCACGGCGCCCTTCTTCACCCGCCGGTTCGCCAATATGGCGTTCTCAATCCTGACCCCGGACGTCTGCGCCCACTGGGACACCCGGGCGTTGAGCTTCACCCCTGGCGCAGACCCGGCCGATGCGCCGGCCGGCGATGATCTGGAGGCCTATTGGCGGACCTATTTCGCCTCCACCTTCAATCCCGCGCGGCTGCGCACGGCGACCATGGTGCGCGAGATGCCCAAGCGCTACTGGCGCAACCTGCCCGAGGCCTCGCTCATTCCGGAAATGACCCGCGCCGCAGGAGATCGGACCACCGCCATGGTCGACAAGGCCCCCTCAGAGCCCGCCCGCCGTATCGTCCGCGCAACGCGGACGGAAGCGCCCTTAAGTCCCGAGGGCGCGCCGCCCGCCAGCCTGGACGCGATCGCCGCGGGGGTGGACGCCTGCCGCCGCTGCCACCTGTGGCGTGACGCGACTCAAGGGGTGGCCGGCGAAGGTCCGCGGCGGGCGCGGTTGATGATCGTCGGCGAGCAGCCGGGCGACCAGGAGGACCTGGCGGGGCGGCCCTTCGTCGGGCCGGCCGGTCAGGTGTTCGACCGGGCCTTGGCTGCAGCCGGGGTGCCCCGGAATGAGGCCTATGTCACCAATGCGGTGAAGCACTTCAAGCACCAGCTGCGGGGCAAGCGGCGGCTGCACAAGACGCCGGAGACGCCCGAGATCGAGGCCTGCCGCTGGTGGCTGGACGCCGAGCGCCAATTGGTTCGCCCGCGGGTGATCGTGGCCATGGGCGCCACGGCGGCGCGGGCCGTGCTCGGCAAGGCGGCGCCGATCGGCAAGCTCAGGGGCCAGGCGCTGCAGCTGGAGGACCAGGCCCAGGGCGTGGTCACCTGGCATCCCTCCTATCTTCTGCGGGTCCCGGACGCCGAGGCCAAGGCGCGGGCCGAGGCGCAGTTCGTCGAGGATCTCAGGCTCGCCTGGTCGCTGGCCGATCAGGCCGCATAGGGAAGGGCCGGCGCGCGCGACCCGCGCCTCAGGCCAGGAAGCCGGCCTCGGCGAAGTCGAGCATCCGGCCCAGCAGGCCGTCGGCGTCCTGCTCGCGGGTCAGGCCGTCGGACAGGTGGTGCAGCCGGTCGAACTCGGCGAAGCGGTTGTTGTGCACCATGCCCAGGCAGAAATGCAGCCGCCAATAGACGTCTTCCAGGGCCAGCTCCGGCCGGGCGGCGATCAGGGCGTCGGCGAACCGGCGCAGGTGCGAGACGTCATTCTGCAGCACGTCGCGCATCTGGGCGGTGCCCTCGCTGCGGGCGCGGATGATGAACTGGACGGAGATGCGCCGGTCGCCGGCCGGGTCAGCCCATTTCAGCGGCGGGGCGAACAGGGCCTCAAGGATGTCGCGCACCGGCGGCTTACCCTCATGACGATCATTGGCCTCGTGCAGCATGCGGGCCCGTTCGCGGTTCAGCTCGGCGGTGCGCCGCCGGAAGATCTCGAACAGCAGGCCGTCCTTGGAGCCGAAGTGGTAGTTCACCGAGGCCAGGTTCACGCCCGCCTCGGCGGTGATGTCGCGCACCGAGACGTTCTGGAAGCCATGCAGGGCGAACAGCCGCTCGGCCGCGCAGAAGACCGCGGCCTTGGTGGCCGCTTCCTGCATCTCCGCCTGGGGCTGGGGCGGTGGGGGTACGGGATCTGTCATGCGATTCTCAAACGTCCGTCCTCGAGCCTATCAGCCGTAGACGGACGGCGCCGCAGGGAATGGACCCTTTAGCGCGCCAACTCGCGCATGGCCTTTTCCAGCCCCTCGAGGGTCAGCGGGTACATGCGATCATTGACCAGCTGCTTCATCACCTCGACCGAGGGGGTGTGCTGCCAGTGGCGCTCGGCCGTGGGGTTCAGCCAGACCATGTGCTCATAGATCTGCGCCACCCGGTCGATCCAGACCGCGCCGGCCTCTTCGTTCCAGTGCTCTACCGAGCCGCCCGGATAGGTGATCTCATAGGGGCTCATCGTGGCGTCGCCGACGAAGATCACTTTGTAATCGCTAGAGAACTTGTGCAGCACGTCCCAGGTGTTGAGCTTCTCGGCGTGACGGCGGCGATTGTCCTTCCACACGGTCTCATAGAGGCAGTTGTGGAAGTAGTAGAACTCCATGTTCTTGAATTCCGAGCGGGCTGCGGAGAACAGTTCCTCGCAGATTTTGATGTGGCTATCCATCGAGCCGCCGACATCGAAGAAGATGAGCACGCTCACCTTGTTGCGGCGCTCGGGCCGCATGTGGATGTCGAGATAGCCCTTTTCGGCGGTGCCGCGGATGGTGCCGGACATGTCCAGCTCTTCGGTCGCGCCCTCGCGGACCCATTTGCGCAGGCGGCGCAGGGCGACCTTGATGTTGCGGGTGCCGAGCTCGACGGAGTCGTCGAGGTTCTTGTACTCGCGCTTGTCCCAGACCTTGATCGCCTTGCCGTGGCGACCCTTGTCCTGGCCGATGCGGATGCCTTCGGGATGATAGCCGTTGGCGCCGAAGGGCGAGGTGCCGCCGGTGCCGATCATCTTGTTGCCGCCCTCGTGGCGCTCCTTCTGCTCCTTCATGCGCTCGGCGAGCGCCTCCATGAGCTTGTCGAAGCCGCCCATGGCCTCGATCTGCGCCTTCTCCTCCTCGGTGAGGAATTTCTCGCTGATCTTTTCCAGCCACTCGGCGGGGATGTCGGCCGTGCCGACGCCGTCCACCTTTTCCAGGCCCTTGAAGACGTGACCGAACACCTGGTCGAACCGGTCGATGTTCTTCTCATCCTTCACGAGGGCTGCCCGTGACAGGTAGTAGAAATCCTCGACCGTGCGGTCGATGACCATCTTGTCGAGCCCCTCCATCAGCATGAGGTACTCTTTCAAGGACACCGGGACCTTGGCTTGGCGAAGCTCGGTGAAAAACTGCATGAACATGGGCAGGCCTCCCAAACAGCGGGACGAACAGACGTTTGACTGCCGAGGATGGGGCGGCGGGGCTGCGATGTCCAGCGCCCCGCCGCAATTCTCGCCGGCTGACGGGTCTCAGCGCTCGCTGTCGAGCATGGCCATCTGGGCGTCGGGATAGCGGGCGCCGGCCACGGCGTCGGCCGGGGCGGCCTCTCCGATAGCGGCCAGGTCCTCAGGCTCCAGGCGCAGCTTCAGGGCACCCAGGGCCTCGGACAGGCGGTCGCGACGTCGGGCGCCGATCAGGGGAACGATGTCGTCCCCCTGGTGCAGAACCCAGGCGATGGCCAGCTGCGCCACGCTGACGCCCCGGGCCTGCGCCAGCGCCCGCAGGGTCTCCACCAGCTTCAGGTTCTGCTCCAGATTGGCGCCCTGGAAGCGCGGGCTGTGGGCGCGGAAGTCCCCAGCCGGTCCTTCGCCCGCCGTCCAATGACCGCTGATCAGGCCCCGCGACAGCACCCCATAGGCGGTGACGCCGATCCCCAGTTCGCGGCAGGCCGGCAGAATGGCGTCCTCGATCCCCCGGGAGATCAGGGAATATTCGATCTGCAGGTCGCTGATCGGATGGACGGCGGCGGCGCGACGCAGGGTCTCGACCCCGACCTCCGAGAGGCCGATGTGGCGGACATATCCGGCCTGGACCAGTTCGGAGAGCGCGCCGACCGTCTCCTCGATGGGCACGGCCGGGTCCAGGCGGGCGGGGCGGTAGACGTCGATATGATCGACGCCGAGCCGCTTAAGGCTGTAGGCGCAGGCCGCCTTCAGGGCCTGGGGCCTGGCGTCATAGCCCAGCCAGGCGCCGTCGGGGCCGCGCTGGGCGCCGAACTTGACGCTGAGCACCAGTTCGTCGCGGGGCCGGCCGGCGATGGCCTCGCTGATCAGCATCTCGTTGTGGCCCATGCCGTAGAAGTCACCGGTGTCGATCAGGGTGATATCGGCGGCGAAGGCGTCGGCCAGGGTGGCGAGGCTCTCGGCCCGATCGGCGGGACCGTAAAGGTCGGACATGCCCATGCAGCCGAGGCCGAGGGCCGAGACGGTGGGACTGTGGGGTCCAGGTTGGCGGGTCTGCATGAAGGGCTCCTTTGGCGGGGGGAAGAAGGCCGCAGGGTGCGCCGACCGACTGTGCGTGATAATCGGGTGTTTCCGGATTAGGCTGTTCGAGATTATGCACAATGAAAGGCCCGCCCCTGGCCGAACTGCAGGCCTTCGCCTGGGTCGCCGCCCATCGCAGCTTCCGCCGGGCGGCGTCCATGCACGGGGTCTCCGCCTCCGGCCTCAGCCAGATGGTGCGCAGCCTTGAAGAACGTCTGGGCGTGCGCCTGCTGAACCGCACCACCCGTAGCGTATCGACCACCGACGCCGGACAGCGCCTGTTGGAGCGCCTGACCCCGGCGCTCGGCGAGATCGGCGAGGCCCTCGACCAGGTGGTGGAGAGCCAGGGCGCCGTGGCGGGTCCCCTGCGTATCAACGCCCCGGAGCCGGCGGTGGAGCTGGCGCTCGCGCCGCTGGTGGCCGACTTCCTCAGGGCCTATCCGCGGGTGCGGCTGGAGATCGTTTCCGAGCCGGGCTTTGTGGATATCGTCCGGGACGGCTTTGACGCTGGCGTGCGCTGGGAGGAGAGCCTGGCGCTGGATATGGTGGCCGTTCCCCTGGGAGGGCGGCAGGAATACGCCCTGGTGGCGAGCCCGGACCTCATCGCGCGACACGGCCGGCCTGAACACCCCGAGGATCTCCTGGGGCGTCCCTGCATTCGACTGAAGTTCCCGAGCGGGTATGTCCCGGCCTGGGAGTTCGAGCGGGACGGCCGGGTGCTCAAGGTGACGCCCGAAGGCCCCCTGACCACCAATTCCATCGCCCTGCAGCTCCAGGCGGCCCTGGACGGCGTGGGGTATCTGGCGACGTTCGAGGCCTATGGGCGGGGACCGATCGCCGAGGGTAAGCTCGTTCGGCTGCTGGAGGATTGGACGCCCAGCTTTCCGGGGCCGATGCTGTACTATCCGAGCGGCCGGCAGACGCCTCGCCCCCTGCGCGCCTTCATCGACTTTCTCCAAGCGCGTCGCGCGCGAGCCTGATCAGGCCTCCAGAGTCCGGAGCTTGCGCCAGACGGTCATGCGCGAGACGCCGAGGCGCCGGGCGATCTCCACGGGACCCACGCCGGCCTGCTGCAGGGCGCGGATATCCTCGGCCTCGGGCGCCTTGCGGCGCTTGCGGCCGGCCCAGGGAGGCTCCACGGCGGCCACCGCCTTCAGGGCTGCGCGCAGGGCGCGGCCGCCTTCGCCGTCGCTGGTGATGTCGGGTTCCACGACGAACAGGCTGGCGCTGCGCGCCTCAAGCCGGTCGATCACGCGAAGGACGTTGCGGGTGGAGTGGCCCAGCTGATCCAGGCGGGTGACGACCAGCTGGTCGCCTTCGCCGATGAAGTCGAGAATCGAATAGAGGACCGCGGCCTCATCGCCCCCGGGGGGCGCCGGCTCCTCGGCCCGCACCACGTGACAGCCGCAGGCCTTCAAGGTCGCGGTATCTTCCGATGACCGCGCGTCGCGCAGACGGACATAACCAATTCTCAGCATCCAACTGACGCCCCGTGGCTGTACGATGATACCCTCGCAAAATCCCAGAAGCAGGACCCTGCGTCAAAGCGCTTGCCGTTAAATCTCGGCAATAATCCGCCAATGGCGCGGGATTGAGGCCGCGCCCTGAGGCATGTGCCGAGCAAATATGACAGTTGGATTAGAAAATCTGTGCCGACCGCCGAAAAATGAACTCCCGGTCCACCACGGCGCCTACGGGGAAGCCATATTCGCCGACCGGGTTGAACCCGTACCGGCGGTAGAAGCGCTGCGCGCCATGGTTTAGCGACCAGACTCCGAGCCAGATATCCTGGCGCCCGGTCTCCTCCAGCCAGGCGATCACGATCTCGAACAGCTGCGCCCCCAGCCCGCCCCCCTGGGCCCGGGCGCGGAGATAGAGACGCTTGACCTCACCAGCCTCTGGCGTGACGTCGGGGTGGGGCAGGTCGCAGGGGCCGGCCAGGGCGTGGCCGACCAGCTCGCCATCGGCCTGCGTCACCAGCCAGGCGGCCTTGTCGGGATGTTGAAGGGCCTGGCGCGTGGCTTCCAGCCCATAGGCGTCGTCCAGGAATGTCGCCAGGTCGTGGGCCGGATAGAGATGGCCGAAGGTCTCGGTGAAGGTCTCCCGACCGATCCTAGCCAGGGCCTCGGCGTCAGAAGTCGCCGCACGGCGGATGATCACGTCTTGCATTCCTGGGCTCTGTCGGCCGTTAGAATAGGCCCATGATCGGTCTTTATACGCATGAGGACATGCTCGACCACCGCCCGGGGGAGGCGCATCCCGAGCGTCCGGAGCGTCTGGCCGCCGTGATCGAGGCCCTGGAAGCGGCGCTGGACCTGGATGTCGAGCCCCGTGACGCGCCCCTGGTCGAGCGGGCCGATCTGGTGCGGGTTCACGACGCGGCCTATGTGGAGCGAATCTTCGCCGCTGCGCCCCGCGCCGGCCAGGTGCGGCTGGACGAGGACACGGTGATGTCGCCGGGGTCGCTGCTGGCGGCGCGCCGTGCGGCCGGCGCCGTGGTCGCCGCCGTGCGCGATGTCGCCGCGGGCCAGTTCACCCGGGCCTTCTGCGCCGTGCGGCCGCCGGGCCACCACGCCGAGCCGGGCGCCTCCATGGGTTTCTGCATCTTTTCCAATGTGGCCATCGCCGCCCTGGTCGCCCAGGCGGCCGGGCTGAAGCGGGTGGCGGTGGTGGATTTCGACGTCCACCACGGGAACGGCACCCAGGCCGCCCTGGCCGGCCGGCCCGACATCCTTTTCGTCTCGCTCCAGCAATGGCCGCTTTGGCCCGGCACCGGCCATCCCGACGAGGCGGTGGCGGCCAATGTGGTCAACGCCGTCTCGCCGGCCGGCGGCGGCTCGGCGGGCTGGCGGGCGGCCTTCACCGGCCTCATGGAGCGGGTGGCGGTGTTTGCGCCGGACCTGATCCTGGTCTCGGCCGGCTTCGACGCCCACCGCCAGGATCCCCTGGGCGGCGGCGCGGCCGGCCAGCAGCTGGAGGCGGAGGACTATGGGTGGGCCACCGAACAGATTGTCGCCGTGGCGCAGGTCAGCGCCCGGGGCCGGGTTGTGTCGGCGCTCGAGGGCGGATACGACCTTGAGGCTCTAGGCCGGTCGGCGGTCGCGCACGTCTTGGCCCTGCAAGGGGGGTAAGGGCGCGCCGCGGACTTGGCGCGAACCCTGGGATGACATGGCCGCTTCATTGACCGTCGAGTCTCAGCCTTCCGGGGCCGCAGCGCCCCGGCGTCCGGGCGCCATTATACTGGCCCGGCATGGCGAGCCGGCCATCAGCCGCAAGATCTGGATCAACGCCGAGGGCTATCGGCAGTTCTGGGCCAAGTACGAGATTCTGGGCATCCTGCCGGGCCAGATACCACCCCAGGCCCTTATGGGGTTCGTCGCCGAGGCGGGGCTGGTGTTCTCCTCCACCCGCCAGCGCTCCATCGAGACGGCGATCGCCCTCACCCAGGGGCGGGCCTTCGACAGCGACGCGATCTTTGTCGAGGCGCCCCTGCCGCCGCCCAACCTCCCGGGCTTCATCCGCCTGACGCCGTCCATCTGGGGATTTCTCGCCCGGGTCTGGTGGTGGTTTCTCAACCACCACGAGGGGGAGGAGACCCGCCGCCAGGCCGAAAGCCGCGCCGAGCGGGCGGCCGACCGGCTGATCGCCTCGGCCGAGGCGGGCCATAATGTGGTGCTGCTGGCCCACGGCTTCTTCAACTTCATGATCGGTCGGGCCCTGCGCCAGCGCGGATGGCAGGTGGTGATGAGCGAGGGCTACAAGTACTGGTCCATGCGCCGCTTCGAGCGCTCATAAGGAACGCCGCCGGCTCGCCCGTTGCGGGCGCCGCCTCGTCTCTCTAGGTTGGCGCTTCTCCCGAGGAGCGAAATGTCCGAGATCAACGACATCCAAACCCTGACCTTCGAGCAGGCCCTGGCCGAGCTGGAAGGCATCGTGGCCAAGCTGGAATCCGGCCAGGCGGCCCTGGACGATTCCATCAAGCTCTATGAGCGCGGCGCCCAGCTCAAGGCGCACTGTGAGGCGCGCCTGGAGGCCGCTCGGCTGCGGGTGGAGAAGATCGTGGTCGGCGCCCAGGGGACCCCCTCGGCCGAGCCCGCCGAGTTCAGCTGATGACCGCGCCTGTCGAGCGCCGCGTGGCCGAGGCCGCAGACCTGGTCACCGTCGCCCTCGACGAGCTGTTGCCCCGGGCCGATGGACCCGAATCGCGCCTTACCGAAGCCATGCGCTATGCTGCTCTAGGCCCCGGCAAGCGCCTGCGCCCCTATTTCGTGCTCGAGACCGGGCGGATGTTCGGGCTTGAGGAACGTCCGCTATTGCGGGCGGCCTGCGCCCTGGAATGCATCCACGCCTACAGCCTGATCCATGACGACCTGCCGGCCATGGACGATGACGACCTGCGTCACGGCCGCGCCACCGTGCATAAGGCCTATGACGAGGCCACCGCCATCCTGGCCGGCGACGCCCTGCAGGCCGCGGCTTTTGAGATTCTCGCCCATCCCGACAGCCATCCCGATGCTGGCGTCCGCGGTGAGATGGTGATGCGACTGGCCTCAGCCAGCGGCGCCCGGGGCATGTGCGGCGGCCAGATGATCGACCTGCTGGGGGTTCGTGACGACCTGGGCGCGGTGGCCCGGATGCAGCGGATGAAGACCGGCGCCCTGATCGCCTGCGCCTTCGAACTGCCCCTGGTCATGGCCCATTCCGGCGAGGCCGAGCGCCACGCCCTGATGGCCTTCGCCCAGGATCTGGGCCTGGCCTATCAAATCATCGACGATCTGCTGGACGCCGAGGGCGACCCCGATCTGATGGGCAAGCGGGCCGGCAAGGACGCGGCCATGGGCAAGGCCAACTATGTCACCCTGCTGGGCGCCGATGCCGCCCGCCAACGCCTGAATATCCTTGTGGAACAGACCAAGTCGCACCTGGATCCCTTCGGTTCGCAGGCTGATTTCCTGCGGGCGAGCGTCGATTTCGTGCTACAGCGCCGCAACTAGTCTCCCCATCAGTTGTTTGCCTCACTTCATGTCCTCAAAGACACCTCTGTTGGATCAGGTCGCGGCGCCCGCCGACATCCGCGGCTATGGCGTGGCGCAGCTCCAGCAGGTCGCTGACGAGCTCCGCACCGAGACCATCGACGCCGTCTCGCAGACCGGCGGCCATCTGGGCGCAGGCCTGGGGGTGGTCGAGCTGACGGTGGCGCTGCACCATGTCTATGAGACGCCCAAGGACATCCTGATCTGGGACGTCGGCCACCAGGCCTATCCGCACAAGATCCTCACCGGCCGGCGCGACCGCATCCGCACCCTGCGCCAGGGCGGCGGTCTGTCGGGCTTCACCAAGCGGGCCGAAAGCGAATACGACCCGTTCGGCGCGGCCCACGCCTCGACCTCGATCTCGGCGGCGCTGGGCTTCTGCGCGGCCCGCGATCAGGCCGGCCGCGACAACCGCGTCGTGGCCGTCATCGGCGACGGCTCCATGAGCGCGGGCATGGCCTATGAGGCCATGAACAATGCGGCCGAGACCACCAAGCAGCTGACCGTCGTGCTCAACGACAACGACATGTCCATCGCCCCGCCGGTGGGCGGGATGAGCGCCTATATGGCCCGCCTGGTGTCGGGCGGCGGCTACCAGTCCCTGCGCAATCTCGGCAAGTCGGTGGCCAAGGCCTTCCCGCGGCCGATCCAGGAAGCCGCCCGCAAGGCCGAGGAATATGCCCGCGGCATGGTCACCGGCGGCACCCTTTTTGAAGAGCTGGGCTTCTACTATGTCGGCCCCATCGATGGCCACGACATGGAAGCGCTGGTCGCCGTCCTCAAGAACGCCCGCGAGATCACCGACCGGCCGGTGCTGGTCCATGTGGTGACCCAGAAGGGCAAGGGCTACGCCCCGGCCGAGAGCGCCGCCGACAAGCACCATGCGGTGGTCAAGTTCGACGTGGTCACCGGCCAGCAGGCCAAGGCCCAGGCCAAGGCGCCCGGCTACACCAAGGTGTTCGCCACCGAGCTGATCAAGCAGGCGGAGCGCGACCCGACCATCTGCGCCATCACCGCGGCCATGCCGTCGGGCACCGGCCTTGATCTGTTCGGCCAGGCCTTCCCGGATCGGACCTATGATGTCGGCATCGCCGAGCAGCATGCGGTGACCTTCGCCGCCGGTCTCGCCGCCGACGGCATGAAGCCGTTCGCGGCGATCTACTCGACCTTCCTGCAGCGCGGCTACGACCAGGTGGTCCACGACGTGGCCATCCAGGGCCTGCCGGTGCGCTTCGCCATCGACCGGGCGGGCCTGGTGGGCGCCGATGGGCCGACCCATGCCGGCTCGTTCGACGTGGGCTTCATGGGCGCTCTGCCCGGCATGGTGCTGATGGCCGCCTCGGATGAGGCGGAACTGGCCCATATGGTCGCCACGTCGGTGGCCATCGACGACCGGCCCAGCGCCTTTCGCTATCCGCGGGGGGAGGGTTCTGGCGTGGCCATTCCCGACTTCGCCGCCCCGCTGGAGATCGGCAAGGGCCGTGTCGTGCGCGAGGGCACGGCTGTGGCCTTGCTCTCGTTCGGCGCCCGCCTGCCCGAATGCCTGAAGGCCGCGGACATGCTGGGCGCTCGAGGGCTTTCGACCACCGTCGCCGACGCCCGGTTCGCCAAGCCCCTGGATATCGACCTGATCCTGCGCCTGGCTCGCGAACACGAGGCGCTGATCACGGTGGAAGAAGGCGCCATGGGTGGCTTCGGCGCCTTCGTGCTGGAGGCGCTCGCCCGGCACGGCGCCCTCGATGCCGGCCTCAAGGTCCGCACCCTGACCCTGCCCGACATCTTCCAGGATCATGACAAGCCGGAACTGATGTACGCCCAGGCCGGTCTTGACGCCGACGGGATCGTGCGCACGGCCCTTGCGGCGCTAGGGGCCGATGTCGTGGCGGCCGCCGGCCGCCGTGCCTGATCAGCGACAGTAGCGCAGGAAGCTTCGCAGCTCTCGGCGCGGCGCTGCGGGCGGAGCGATGACGCTACCCAGGGCGGCGAGGCGAAGCTCACCTGTCTTGGCGAAATTCTCGGCCACCGGCGCTCTATCGGCGAACTCGACGCGCACCGCCGAGCCCTCGGGCGTGGGCCCCACGGTGGCCTGACCTGGAATGGTCGTGGTCTGGTCGCCGGAACTGAGGGTGACGCTCACCGGCCAGGGCGCGCGCCGACCCACATCATCGAGCCACGCGCCGTTTTCATTCCGCACCGCCAGCGTCCGGGCGGCCGAGAAGTAGGCGACGATCTGCCGGGTGTCCTTGGCGCAGCTCAGGGCCAGAATCACGGCTTGGCCGTCCGGGGTCGCATAGCCCAGCTCAACGGGGTCAGACTCCGCGCGATAGATCCAGCCAGGCTCCTGGGCGGCCGCGGCTGGCGCGAAAGCCAGGGCCAGGAAACCGAGCATGCATGCGGACGGGGAGGGTAGACGGATCATGGAGCCAGCTTAGCCGCACCCCGTCATCGGCTCCAGCCGCTTCGCGATCAGACGGGTTGACCGCACTGGCCGCAGTAAGATCGGAAGAGCGTCGTGTCGGGAAAGAGTGTAGATCTCGGTGGTCGCCGCATCATTCAAAAAAAAATCGTGTTCTCGCTCTTGTTTTATACTCTGCTTAATTTTGTTTATTATTCTTTCATTTCTTCGGTCTCGCGTTGTGCAAGGCTAC